>JBOGXX010000294.1:0-6740 GCA_050696475.1 Solirubrobacteraceae bacterium
GATGAGCGAGGCTCTGGACGGGTGGAGCCAAACCGAGATAACCGAGCTTGCGCAAATGACCAGCCGGCTAGCGGCCGCCATGCAACCACGTGACTAAGAAACGCATCGACAGCGCTCCCAGGTAAGGCGGTCTCGAGCGATGACGAAAGCGGGGCTCCACGAAGCACGAGCAGCCGGTTGTGCTCCTCGCCAAGAGGAGGGGACCCGCATCTGGAGGAGACCCGCATCGCGCCCGCTCTCGCGGCTGAGCGAGCGTCCGAACTCAGTCCTCGCTGACGCTCGGACGAAACCGGGTTTGAGGCGGAGGGAGGCGAGCACTTCCGCTCTATCCGGTGCGAGCGAACGTGAGCCCATCCTCAGTTGGTGTACCCGATTGTCGTCCGCAGCAGCGGCCTGCGGGCGCGCTTTGGGCGCACTCGCTCTTGGCTGGGAGCGGCAGCGCGACCCCGGGCTCGGTTGGGCTGTCAGCGGTACTTGGCTGCGACGCGCGGGAAGCGGTCCGCCAGCTCCGCCTCCTCCGACGGCTGCCCGGTCGGCGAAGCGAGTCGCAGCTCGGGATCAGTCTCGCCCTCCAACTCGTATTTACCGGTCCCGTCGTGGATTACGCGCATGGTTAGGAATTCTCCTGATGTGCTACATCAATCGCGCCCTCGACGTCTAGCCTGCGCATAGGCGCCAATAACCCCCACTCTCAGCCTGTGCCGCAATCTCGACTGTCGGCTGTAGGCCTGATTCCGAAAGTAGTCTTTGAACCCGTCATCCACGTTCTCCCACGAGCGGCCAAAGTCATCGAACGTCGGACTCTCTTCCCACAGTTGCACTGCCTGCGCCTCGATCGCAGGATCGACTGGGTCGCGCTCCCGTGGGGTCTCGCGCGTGTACTCGAACAGCTCGATCAGCTCGGCTGCCGGCTGGGGCGCGTTCAGCTCGGCTTCCGGCTGGGCCGACGCGCCGGGTACCTCAGAGCCTGGTTCCGAGGAGAGGACTTCTGGCGGCCGTTCCCGTATCTTGATGGGCTCGCCGCAGTGGGGGCAGAGGTTCATGCCCGGGAGCGGACGCCGGGGGCCACATTCGCCCGCCTCGACGATCCACGCCTCCTCGGCGGTCTGCGGGACTGGCGGCGGCCGGAGCTCCGCCCGCTCTTCGCGCTTGCGGCGCTGGTAGGCGTTCGCCGGCGGCGGCTGCAGGGCAACCTCGAATCGTTCCGCCTCGATGAGCGCCGCGCGGAGGTGGTACCAGCCGTCGTTGTGGCCCCCGCTGGACCGCTCCCAGAAGTAGCGGACCGTCCGGATCAGGTTCTGGAACGCCCGCTGTGCCTCGGGCAGTCCGGCCACCTGCTCGGCGTCGCTCAGCGTGGGCTCCGGCGGCGCGTCGTTCAGCCCGGCCTCCGGCTGGGGCTGGTGGGCAGCTCTGGGGTGCTCGCCCATCGCGACGAGCAGGTACGGGTTCCCGCCTCGATCGCGTTGCTCCTCCGGAATTCGTTCGTGGTCGATGTACACGTGCCAGCAGTCGTCGCGGTCCCGGTACACAGACACCCACGGCCCCTGGTCGATCTCTAGCCACCACTCATCCGGAAATCCGTCTTTGCCGAACGGCAAGCCTGTGGATGAGAAGGAGGCTTCCGCACCTTTCAGTCGCTTGCGTTCGAATGCCAATGCCATGCCTGCCCTCCGGATGATACGGGCGGTCCGGGACAGAAACAGAATCTCGGCACGCGCCTTTGCTTTGGCGGTTTCGCGAGAAGACCGCTAAGCCTCGGCGATTCACCGGCCCCGGACCTAACGCCGGCACGCAGCGAAAGCGGCTCGGCCGAAAGGTGAGATCGGCGTCCTCAAGCGCGTGCGTGCGGGCGTCGTAGAACAGGAGCTTCTCGGCGTTCAGGCGGCCGCGGATCTCGCTCCGCTTTCTCGACGCTGCGGCCCGCCGGCTACTCGATGTACTCCGCAACACGCCAGGCGAAGCAGGCACTAGGGCAAGACGTTTGCGTCATGCCCCGGGGTACCACACGCGCGCATTCTAAGTGCGATCACGGACGGGACCGAGCAGCGCGCTAGGCTCCGGTCGTGCCACCGGTCGTGCCATACACGTCGGCAGACAAGAGCGCCAAGCAAGTGCTCGCGGACTACGAGAAACACCTGCTCGACAAAGAGTTTGGTGGGTCCACGACCGACTATTTGCACGCGGCGATCATGGTCAAAGCAGCGGAACAACAGCGACTCTGGGGGATGATTGCGGCTCTCGCCGCGTGCATCAGCGTGGCCGTAGCGGTGGCGGCGTTGATCGTCGCCACGCGCTGAGAGCGCTACCGTCGTATGCCGCGTCGGGTGAGCTTGTCCTCCTCATCGAAGACTTGATCCGGCCGCGGCTCGCTGTCCTGAGGATTCTGGGTCAGGTCCGGTGCAGCGCCAAGGAAACGAGCCTCCTCGTCGCCAAACCGCTCGATGGTCCGAGTCATCTTCTCCTCGCCGTACCAGTGTTGGGCCCAGTAGGACTGCGGCTTGGCCAGACGGATAGGGTCGCGTCTCATGAGCCGGGGGATTTGATGTTGCGGGCGTAGCCTCCGCTTTGTCCTGATGAGACCAAGCGATGGAGGTACGCCCGCATGAAGAAGGTAGCCCCGAGCGAGAGATTTCGCTGCGAGCTGGATGAGGTGCTGGCCGGTGTCGACCGGGAGGAGGATCCGATCGAGACGGTCGGGCGGCTGGGAGCACGGCTGATCCTTCAGCAGGCGCTGGAGGACGAGGTCACGGAGTTCCTCGGCCGCCGGCGTTATGAGCGCGCCGGCGAGACGGTCAGTCACCGCAACGCCATGAACCAAAGACGGTCAAGACGACGAGCGGGTCGATGCGCCTGGAGCGCCCGCGGGTGCGTGACGCGAGCAAGCTCGGCTTCGAGAGCCGGGTACTCGGCAAGGGCGTGGCACGCACGCACGCGCTGGAGTCGTTGGTGATCAGCAGTTTCTTGCGGGGCCTGTCCACCCGGGATGTCGAGGCCGCGCTTGCGGAAGTCTTCGAGGAGCCGATCGCGTCCAAGAGCACGGTCTCGCGGATCTGCGAGGACACCCGCGAGAGATACCGCCAGTGGTGTGCTCGGCGCCTTGAGCAGCACGACATCGTCTATCTGTTCCTCGACGCGATCTATTTGAAGCTGCGCCCCGAGGGTCAGCCCGCCGAGGGTGTCCTGGTGTGTTGGGGCGTGACCCTGGAGGGCCGCAAGGTCCTGCTCGGCCTGGCTCTCGGGAGCCGCGAGAGCTATGACTCCTGGCTCGCGTTCGGCCGGGACATGATCGCCCGAGGACTCAGGGCGCCGGCGCTCGTCATCGCCGACGGGGCACCCGGGATCTGGAAGGCCACCAGGGAGCTCTGGTCCGACGCGCTGGAGCAACGCTGCACCGTCCACTATGCCGAGCTCCGGGTTATGCCGATGTGGGTGGAGGGGCGCTGCAGGTTGGGGGGTTTGCGCGGGGTGATGTCGGCATAATCCGGCGGCGCGGCGGAGGCTGTGCTCTCCATTCTCGAAAGGAGAGCACTGATGAAGGATCCATCGCGGGTGCGGCTGTCGGGGCCGCTGCAGGAGTTCGGCAAGGGGTTCGCGGTCGAGCTGGAGCGGCAGGGGTACTCGCTGCTGGGGGCAACGCTGCAGCTGCGACTGATGGCCCACGCGAGTCGTTGGATGCAGGCGGAGGGCCTGGGGCTTGGGGAGCTGTCCGATGATGTCGTCGAGCGTTTGCTGGCGGCGCGACGGGCGGCCGGTCGCCGTGACTATGTGACAGCGCGTGCGATGGCGCCGCTGCTTGCCTACTTGCGCGGGCTCGGTTTGGTGCCGCCGGCATCGCCGTCGCGGCCGTCGACGAGAGCCGAGGAGCTGGGTGAGCGGTTTCGTCGGTATCTGTCTGTCGAGCGGGGCCTTGCGCCTGCGACAGTTACCGGATATGTGGACGCGGTCAAGCCGTTCCTGGCCGGGCTGGAGAAGGACCACCTCGATCTTTGGGAGCTTGACGCCGGTCGGGTGACCGCGTTTGTCGTGGCTCGCTGTCCGAGCCAGTCGCGCGGGGCGGCGAAGATGACGGTCACGGCGCTGCGGTCGCTGCTGGGGTTCTTGCATGTCGAGGGGCTGATCGGCGGGTCGCTCCTTGGCGCGGTTCCGTCCGTGGCGTCGTGGCGGCTGTCAGGGTTGCCGCGCTTTCTCGAGCCTGACCAGGCCCGGGCGCTGCTGGATTCTTGCGATCAGCAGACCGTGGTCGGGCGGCGCGACCTTGCGATCCTGACGTTGTTGCTCCGGCTCGGCCTGCGAGCAGGCGAGGTCGCTGGCCTGCGCCTTGAGGATGTCGACTGGCGTGCGGGGGAGCTGGTCGTGACTGGCAAGGGCCGGCGCTCCGAGCGCCTCCCGTTGCCCGTCGATGTCGGCGAGGCGATCACGGGCTATCTGCGTGACGGTCGGCCACACAGCGCCTTGGAGCGGACGGTTTTCATTCGGGTCAAGGCTCCCCACCGGCGGCTGAGCACCGGCGGGATCACCCAGGTTGTCGTCGCCGCCGGGCGGCGCGCCGGGCTCGGTCAGATCCATGCGCACCGCCTTCGCCACACCGCCGCGACGTCGATGCTCAGAGCTGGAGCGCCGCTGCAGGAGATCGGGCAGGTTCTTCGCCACCGCGAGCAGCTCTCGACCGCGATCTACGCCAAGGTTGACCGGGCCGCGTTGAGTTCGCTCGCGCGCCCGTGGCCGGGACAGCGCTCGTGAGCTCGCTTGAGCAGCACCTCATTGAGTATCTGGCGGTCCGGCGCGCGATGGGATACAAGCTCACGCGCGCTGGGAAGCTGCTGCCTCAGTTCGCCGCATGGATGGCGGAGCGTGATCAGCGGGTGATCACCAGCGAGCTGGCATTGCGCTGGGCGACCTCGCCGCCGGCAACCGGCTCGAACTGGCACCGCCACAGGCTGACGGTCGTCCGCGGCTTCGCCGCGCATCTGCACGCGATCGACCCGGCGCACGAGGTGCCGGCAGCCGATTTGCTGCCGTGGCGGCCGCGGCAAGCGGTCCCTTACCTCTATAGCGACACCGAGATCCTGACGCTGATGGACAGCGCGAACGTGATCCCGACGCCGCACCGCGCGGCGACGATGCGCACACTGATCGGGCTGCTCGCCGTCACGGGAATGCGGGTCGGCGAGGCGATCCGTCTGGACCGCAGCGACATCGACCTCGCCAACGAGCTGCTGATCGTGCGCGAGGGCAAGTTCGGCAAGTCACGCGAGCTCAAGCTTCACGCCAGCACGATCACGGCCCTGCGGTCCTATCTCGCTCGCCGCGACCGTCCTATCGCGCCTGAGCCGACTGCAGCGGTGTTCACCTCGGCCGCCGGCACGAGGTTGATCTACTGCAACGTGCATCTCGCGTTCAAGCGGATCGTTGCGCACGCCGGACTACAACCACGATCGGTCAACTGCCGGCCACGGCCGCATGACCTGCGTCACACCTTTGCCGTCAACACGCTCCTCGATGCCTACCGCACCGAGGAGAACCCGGCGGCCAGGCTGCCGCTGCTCTCGACCTATCTCGGGCATGTTCATCCCGGATCGACCTACTGGTATTTGCAGGCCGCGCCGGAGCTACTCGCGCTCGCAGGTGACCGCCTCGAGCGCCATCTGCAAGGAGCCGCCATATGAGCATGCTCGCGCCGACGCTGCAAGCGTTCTTCACCGACCGGTTGACGCGGCAACGCAACGCCAGCCCGCACACGGTCGCGGCCTACCGCGACACGCTGCGCCTGCTGCTCGCTTTCGCCCAGCAGCGGACCGGCAAGCAGCCCTGCCAGCTCGATCTCGACGACCTCGACGCGCCGTTGATCGGCGCGTTCCTGGATCACCTCGAGCACGAGCGCCACAACAGCATCCGAACCCGCAACGCGCGGCTTGCCGCGATCCGCTCGCTGTTTCACTACGCAGCACTCGAGCACCCTGAGCACGCCGAGACGATCAGCCGCGTGCTGGCGATCCCGCCCAAGCGCTTCGAGCGGGCGCTGATCACGTTCCTCACCGAGCCGGAGATCGACGCGCTGCTCGCGGCGCCCGACCGCGACACCTGGACCGGCCGGCGCGATCACGCGCTGATCCTGCTGGCAGTCCAGACCGGGCTCAGATCATCCGAGCTGACCGCGCTAAAGCGCCGCGACGTCCACCTCGGCACCGGTCCACACGTCAGCTGCCTCGGAAAGGGCCGCAAGCACCGAATTACCCCGCTGACCAAACACACCGTTGCGGTCCTGCGCATCTGGATATCCGAGCGCGCTGGCGAGCCCAACGATCCGCTCTTCCCGACCCGCACCGGCCGAACGCTCAGCCGCGACGCGCTCCAACAACGCCTCGCCGAACACACGAGCATCGCCGCCCTCACCTGCCCGTCGTTGGCCCCCAAGACGATCAGCCCGCACGTGCTCAGACACACAGCCGCGATGCGACTGCTGCACGCCGGGATCGACACCTCCGTGATCGCACTCTGGCTCGGGCACGAGCACGTCGAGACGACGCAGATCTACCTCCACGCCGACATGGCGCTCAAGGAAGCCGCGCTCGCTAGAACCACCCCGCCCGACACGCCACCCGGCCGCTATCAGCCACCCGACAAGCTCCTCGCCTTCCTGCAAGCGCTCTGATTATGCCGACATCACCCCGCGCAAACCCCCCAACCTGCAGCGCCCCTCCACCCACATCGGCATAACCCGGAGCTCGGCATAGTGGCGC
>JBOGXX010000295.1:0-2822 GCA_050696475.1 Solirubrobacteraceae bacterium
GGTGTGTCCCGTGGACTGCATCCACCCGACGCCCGACGAGCCCGGGTACGACGCGGCGGAGATGCTCTACATCGACCCGGAGGAGTGCATCGACTGCGACGCCTGCGTCGAGGCCTGCCCGGTGGACGCCTGCTTCGCGGAGGACCAACTGCCGGACGAGTGGCAGAAATACGCCCAGATCAACGCCGAGTACTTCGCCAACAGCCGCTAGCGGCGACGGGTCCGCGCACGCCTCAGAGAGCCGGCGCCGGCAGGCGCTCGCCCGTGTAGTCAGGATCGAGCACGTCGAAGATCGCCAGCTCCGGGATCGACTCGCGCAGAAGCGCACGCAGCTCTGCTGAGTCGAAGCGGTGCGACCGGGGCGCGATCGGATTGACCGTCAGCGCCTCCAGCTGAATCTGTTTCAGCGTCTGCAGGTGGATGCCCTGGCGCCGGTACCACTCGGGACCGCGCTTCCACAGGAACACCTTCGTCGGGTCGAGGACGACAACGACGAGCTCGCGGCGACGGCGCTGGACCGGGTGCACGAGGTTGCGCAGGAACCTTTCGGGAACGGCGCCCGGAACCGTCAGCCATCGCGCGGTCGGGTTGGCGTCCAATACGTGAGCTATCTGCTCGCCGTCGCTGGTGAGGACGAAGCGGCGGGGCAGTGTGACCACCTCGAGGTCCTCGCCAACGAGCATACTCGAGCGGCCCGCGTCAGGCGCCTCGCGGTCCTCGGGTGCGACCGCCGTGAGCTCTTGGAGCCTGCTGGCCCCCGGCGAGCCGTCATCGGCACCGGGTAGGCGCACGAGCTCGACCGCGTCGCGTGTCTGTGAGACGACCGCGGCCATGTCGTGGTCGAGGACTGCGCCCGTGGACATGACGAGGCCGTCAGCCACATCGGGTGAGGACGCCGCCCGGCGGTCGACGGCGCCGTCGATCAGCACCTGTTGAGCGCCGTTGGCGAGCATCGCGTCGCTTACCCGGCGCACGCCCGCAGCCACACTCGGCCCGGCGAGCTCGATCGCGCCGGTCCCGCGTAGGCGTGCGACGAGCACCTGCCCCAAGGGCGTGCGCATGTCGGTTTCCTCCAGGATCTCGTGAGGGAGGCCGCTGGCGCGCAGCAGGACGTCGGTGGTCGCCACGAGACTGCCTGCCGGCAGTTGCACACTGGGCTTCTCGATGCGAGCATCGATCACGTCGTGGCGCTCGCCGTCGCGCCCGACTGAGGTGACACCCACCGCACGCCCCCGCTCCCCCAGCTCGCGCAGCAACGCTGCGAGCGCGACCGTCTTGCCGGTGTTCTTCGCCAGCCCCACCAGCGCGAGCCGCCTCCTCGTCGCGGTAAGCTCGCTGAGCATCGACCGCTCAGCCGCTCGCCGCGACTCGCGCGGCGAGCTCACGCACGATGAAACTCGCCAGATGCTGCGGTTCGGTGCCCTTGGAGAAGCCCGCATCGTAGCCGAGCTCCTTGGCCAGCTCGCCCGACACCCGCGGTCCTCCGCACGCGAGGATCATGCGTCCGCGCAGGCCCTCCGCCTCGACCATCTCCACGAGCTCGGTCAGGTTGTGGACGTGCAGATTCTGCTGGGTGACGGTCTGGGAGACGAGGACCGCGTCCGCGCCCACCTCGATCGCCTTGGCCAGCAGCACGCTGTTGGGCACCTGGCTGCCGAGGTTGTAGGTCTCAAAGGAGCGGTAGCCCTCGAGACCGTGATGGCCGTGGTAGCCCTTGAGGTTGAGCATCGCGTCGATGCCCACGCTGTGCGTGTCCGAGCCGGTGCTCGCGCCGACCACCACGATCCTGCGGCCGAGGCGCTCGTGGGCGAAGGCTTCGATCTCGTCCTCGCTCATGTACTCGATGTCGAAGCCCTCGCCCTGGAGCGCCGCGAAGTCGACCGTCTGCGTGCATCTGGCGAACATGACGAAGTACGTGTAGCCGTCGGTGAGCTGCTCGTAGTGGACGACCTCCGGCTCGGAGAAGCCCATCTTGGAGGCCAGCTCGAGCGCCGCGCGGCGGGCCGCGAGGGAGTATGGAACGGGCAACGTGAAGCTCATCTGCACGAGACCGTCGCCGAGGTGGTCGGCGTAGGGCTTGACGGCCGTGAGCTCGACCTCACGCATAGCTGGCCGCGTCCGCCGCGAGGGGGTCGCGCATCAGGTCGATCACGGGGTTGAAGTAGTCCTCCTGGGTGTCCACGATCCCGGCAATCCCGCGGCCGTCGTCGAGCTTGCGCGCGACGTCGCCGAACGTCGCCTCCTCGATCGCCTTGAACAGACCCGTCTGAGCGATCCGCTCGAGCAGCTCGCGCGCGTCCGCGAGGACTTCCTGCGCACGCGTCTGGATGATGCCGCCGCGCTTGAACTCGATCTCCTCGCCGAGGTCACGCGCGGCATTGAACACGTAGTCGACGTTCTGCAAGCCCAGCACTCGGTCGTGGATGTGCGGCGTGAAGATCCCCTCGGTGGGCACGCCGATCGTCTGGATGCCCTGTTGCGTGGCGACGGTGACGAGGTTGAACAGCGTGTCCGCTGCGTGCGTGCGAAACAGGTTGCCGTCCATGTGCCTGGTCGGCGGCATGTACTTGACGGGGCAATCGGGGAACAGCTCGCGTGTGAGCTGCGCCTGCGCCCACTCGTACAGCAGCCCGTTCGTCACCGGTACGTCGATCTCGAACGCGTCACCGAGCGCGATCTGTGCATCCGGGACGCCCGAGATGCGCGCGAGCTGGTGATTGATGAACTGCGACGCGGTGACCGACGAGGCGGCCGCGATCGCATCGGCCGTGCGCAGGTAGTTGTCCTCGCCGGTGTTGATGACGACGCCGAAGTAGCCGTTG
>JBOGXX010000296.1:0-13212 GCA_050696475.1 Solirubrobacteraceae bacterium
CGTTGCCGACGATCGCCGCGCAGCGCCAGCCGGTCATGTTGTAGCCCTTGGACAGCGAGAACACCTCAATGCCCACGTCCTTCGCGCCCGGCGTCTGCAGGAACGACGGCGCGTGGTAGCCGTCGTAGACGATCTCCGAGTACGCGTTGTCGTGGACCACCAGGATCTCGTACGCGCGTGCGAAGTCCACAACGCGCTCGAAGAAACCGTCCGGTACCACCGCCCCCGTCGGGTTGTTGGGGTAGTTCAGGAACATCAGCTTCGAGCGGCGCGCCACCTGCTCGTCGATCGCGCCCAGATCCGGCACGAAGCCGTGCTCCGGCACCAGCGCCATCAGCACCGGCTCGCCGCCCGCCAGCCACGGCCCGCTCGTGTACACCGGATAGCCGGGATCTGCCGCAAGCGCGTAGTCGCCCGGGTCCAGAAACGCCAGGCTCAGGTTGAAGATCGCCTCCTTCGCGCCGATCGCCGGGATCACCTCGCTCGCCGGGTCCAGCCTCACGTCGAAGCGCCGCTCGTAGAAGTCGCGCACCGCGCCCCTGAAGTCCGCCCGCCCCCGGTTGCTCGGGTACCTGTGGGTCTGCGGCTCCGTCACCGCCTCCTGCATCGCCTCCACGATCAACGCCGGTGTCGGGCGATCGGGGTCGCCGATGCCAAGGCTGATCACATCCGCCCCGGCCGCCTGCTTGTCCGCGATCTTGCGCTCCAGCTGGGCGAACGCGTACGGCGGGATGCGCTCCAGGCGCTTACTCGGTTTCATGCAGCTCCTTTTCGAACTCCTCGCTGAGGCGGCCCTCGAACACGGGCCGCGCCCAGCCGGTCAGGTTGATGCGCAGATCCTCCCCCACCTCCACCTCGAGCTCGCCGCCATCGAGCAGGACGGTCACCCTGCTCGGCCTGGCGGGCGGGTCATATTCGCGGGTGTGCGCGACCGCCGCGCCGCTCGCGCCCGTCCCCGACGAGAGCGTCTCACCCACGCCGCGCTCGAAGATGCGCACACGGATGCGTCCAGGCATGCCCTGCTCGAGCTCGGTGAACCACGACACGTTCGTGCGGTTCGGGAACTGGACGTCGCCTTCGATCGGCGGCCCGATCGCCGGGAGATCGAGCGCCTCCAGCTGCTCCAACGTCTCCACGTGGATCGCGCATTGCGGGTTGCCGATCGAGACGTGGCGAAAGGACCATCGACGCCCCGCCGAGATCACGCCTCCCTGCCCGTCCTGGCCTCCCGCCGGGAAGTCCGTCGAGGCAAGGCTCGCGCGACCCATGTCCACCGTGCAGCTGTCCGGGCCGGTGAGCGTCGGTCGGATCTCCCCCGCGACCGTGCTGATCGTGAACGTGTCCTCCCCGGTCCACCCGCGGCGGCGCAGGTAGAGGATCGCCTCGCGCGCGCCGTTGCCCGAAAGCTCCGCCTCCGAGCCGTCCGGGTTGAAGATCCGCAGGTCCGCCACGTGCGCGGGATCGCGCGGCGGTGACAGCAGCAGCACGCCGTCAGCGTATACGCCGAAGTGCCCCTCGCACAGCTTGCGCACGCGCGCCGGCGTCAGCTCGAGCGCGAGCTGATCGCGCTCCACGATCAGGTAGTCGTTTCCCAGCGCCTGCCACTTCTCGAATCTCATCGTTGCCATCGCGCGCCGGAGTCTAGTGTCGCGACACTAGGTGCAATCCCCCAGCAGCTCCACGATCTCCGCCGCGACCGCGCTCGGATCGCGCCCGGTCACGTCAAGCACGCGCACGCCCGCCAGCTTGCGCATCCACGTCAGCTGGCGCTTTGCGTAGTTGCGCGTGCGGCGCTTCATCGCTTCCACGTCGCCGCTCAGCAGCTCCTCGAAGCCCAGCGCCCTGCGCGCCGTCTCAGATGCGCCGGCAGCGTGCGCGCGGCGGACCTCCTCGAGCGCCCCCGCTTCCACCATCGCCTCCACGCGCGTATCGATCAGCTCATACAGCGCCTCGCGTTCCATCGTCAGCCCCACCAACAGCGTCGGGTGGCGCATTTCCTCGCTCCACAGCTCCGATGGGGCGTCGGGAGGCTCGAGCTCGCCCAGGTCCGACAGCTCCAGCGCGCGCACGATCCGCTGGCGGTCGTTCGGGTCGATCCCCTCCGCGGCCCAGCTCGCGCGTGCCGCCAGCTGCGTGTGCAGCGCCGGCGCACCGCTGCGTTCCAGCTCCGCCATCCAGCGCTCGCGCACACCCTCAGGCGGCGGCGAGCGCAGGCTCAGCTCCGTCAGCGCCGCGCGCAGGTACAGGCCTGTCCCGCCGACCACGATCGCCCGCCTGCCCGCCTCCAGCAGCGCGTCGATCTCCGCGTGGGCGAGCTGGGCGTAGCGACCCGCGCTGAACGTCGCGTCCACCGGCAGGAACGACACCAGGCGGTGCTCCAGGGACGTGCGTTCGTGCGCGCCCGCCGCGCCGGTCAGTGTCTCCAGGCCCGCATAGACCTGCAGTGCATCGGCGGAGATCGCCACCGGGTCCTCGCCCTGCGCACGCAGCACTTCCGCCAGCGACACCGCCACCGCCGTCTTGCCCACACCTGTGGGTCCGAACAGGGCAAGGACTCGCATTGCCACAGGCTCACAGCTTCCGCGTCGTGACGGCACCTCCCGGCGTCTCACCGAGCGCAGCAGCTCAGAGCGCGATGACGCTGCGGATGCCGTCCTGAGCCTGCATCAACTCGAAGCCGCGGTTGACGTCATCCAGGGTCAGCCGGTGTGAGATCAACGGGTCCAGGTCGATCTCACCGTCGAGGAAGCGGCGCACGAGCGCCGGCACGTCCTCGCGCCCCTTCAAGCCGCCGAACGAGGAGCCGCAGACCCGCCGGCCCGTGATCAGCAGGCGCGGCACGATCTCGAGCGTCTCGCCGCGCCCCGCCACGCCGCAGACGGTGCACAGGCCCCACCCCATGCGCGCCGCCTCCACCGCCTGGCGCATCACCGCCACATTCCCCGTCGCCTCGAACGTGTAGTCGGCGCCGAAGCCATCGGTCAGCTCGAGGATCCGTGCGACGCTGTCCTGCCCGCCGCGCATCACATCGGTGGCGCCCTGGCCGCGCGCGAGCTTCAGGCGCTCGGGCGAGAGATCCACGCACACGATCCGCTCGGCGCCCTGCAGGCGACATCCCGCCACCGCGCCGAGACCGACCATTCCGGCGCCGAACACCACGCAGGTCGAGCCGGCGCTGACCGCCGCTGTCCTGATCGCAGCGCCGAGGCCCGTGGAGAGCCCGCAGGCGAACAGGCACGCCCGGTCGAGTGGCGCCTCGGGGTCGATCCGCGCGAGCGCGATCTCCGGCATCACCGTGTACTCGGCGAACGTCGACGTTCCCATGAAGTGGCGGAGTGGCTCACCGTCGCGCGACAGGCGCGTGCTGCCATCGGGCAGGTAGCCGAGGTTCTGCTGCTCGCGGATCGCCAGGCACAGGTTCGTCGCCGGGTTGACGCAGTGCACACACTCGCCGCACTGGGGCGAGAACAGCGTCACCACGCGATCGCCCTCGCTCAGCAGCGAGACACCCTCACCGCAGCGCTCGACCACGCCGGCGCCCTCGTGACCGAGCACGGTCGGCGCATAGCCCGACGGGTCGACGCCGGAGGCCGTGTACATGTCGGTGTGGCAGACGCCACACGCGTGCAGGCGCACGAGCACCTCGCCCGGCCCCGGCTCGGCCAGGTCGAGCTCCTGCACGACGAGCGGCTCGCCGAAACGCTCGAGCACCGCCGCGCGGATCTTCATCGGCTGACGGCGTCATGCAGCGGCAGGGCTCCCAGCGCCAGCCACTGCTCGCCGGCGAGCGTCTGGCTGCTGGCGCGCACGATCTCCACCTCCGCCAGCTCGCCGGGCTCGGACAGGCCCGCGAAGTTCACCGCCTTGTTGTGGCGCGTGCGCCCACGCAGAAGCGCCGGATCGGTACGCGACGGACCTTCCACGAGCACCTCCAGCGTGCGTCCCACGAAGCGCTGAGCGCGCTCGCGGGCCCTGCGCTGCACCAGATCGACGAGCTCCTGCATCCGCTCGACCTTCAGCGGATGGGCGACCACGCCGTCGGTGATCTCCGCCGCCGCCGTCCCGCGGCGGGGCGAGAAGATGAACGTGAACGCGCCGTCGTAGCCGACCTCATCGACGACCTCCAGCGTCTCGCGGAAGTCCCCGTCGGTCTCGCCGGGAAAGCCGACGATGATGTCCGTCGTCAGCGCGGCGTCGGGAACATGCTCGCGGATCATCGCCACGCGCTCCATGTAGCGGGCGCGGTCATATGTGCGTCGCATCGCCTTCAGGATGCGACTGGAGCCCGACTGCAGCGGCAGGTGGATGTGCTCGCAGACGCTCGCCAGCTCCGCGTGCGCGCGGATCACCTCCTCGCGCATGTCCTTCGGATGCGGGCTCGTGTAGCGGATTCGCTCGATCCCGTCGATCGCGTCGAGCATCCCCAGCAGCTCCGCGAAGCTGCTCGCGCGCCCGCCGCGTGAGCGCAGGTCGCGACCGTAGGAGTTGACGTTCTGCCCCAGCAGCGTGACCTCCCTGACGCCCTCCGCCGCCATCGCGCGTACCTCCTCCACGAGCTCCTCAGCGGGACGGCTGGCCTCCCGCCCGCGCGTCGAGGGCACGATGCAGTAGGAGCAGGCGCAGTTGCAGCCGACGCTGATCTGCACCCAACCCTGGAACGGCCGCTCGCGGTGGGCCGGCAGGTGGCCGGTGAAGCCCTCGAACTCGAAGTAGCCCTGCGCGCTCAGGCACTCGCTCGTGAGGAACTCCGCGAGCTTGTGCACCTGGCCGGGGCCGAACGCCACGTCCACGAACGGAAAGCGCCGGAAGACCTCCTCCTTGAGCGACTGCGACCAGCAGCCGCCGACGCCCACGATCCGCTCCGGACGCTCGCGCTTCAGGCGCTTGGCCTCCCCCAGGTGCGCCAGGAAGCGGCTGTCCGCGCTCTCGCGGATCGAGCAGGTGTTGAAGAGGATCAGGTCTGCCTGCGCGCGCTCGCCCGCCTGTTCATAGCCGAGCGACTCGAGCATGCCCTTCATCCGCTCGGAGTCGTGCTCGTTCATCTGGCAGCCGAACGTCGTCAGGTGGTAGCGCCTCATCGGGAAAGCGTACCCGCAGGCCGACCTCACCCGTTCCCAGGCGCTGCCAAATCGCTTGCAACCGATGCCACAGACCTAAAGCTGCACTAAGAGCGCGTCGATTTGCCCCGCGAAGGACACGCCTGTGTCCACGAAAATAACCCAACAAGGGGGCCCGAAGTGTTTATGCGTAAAGGCAAGCGAACCTTCGCTAGCCGCAAGCGAAAGATAGCCGGCCTGTGCGCATTCGTGCTCGCAGGCGTGCTGGCTGTGGGCGCGTACGCGTTCACGGCGAGCAACACACAAGCGGAACAGTCAGGCGCCGGTGCCAACACGGAAGCGGTTGCCGGTTACAAAACCTCGAGCCTGCACTTCACACTCGAAGCCGGGACGGCTAAGGAAGCCGAATTCACAGCAGAAAAAGCGGAAGCCAAAGAGACGGCTGCGACGGAAGCCCAGATCGCGGTCTACAAAGCCGGCGGGACGCCGGTCTGGACGCCCTGCACAGCCTCGGGGGCGACGCCCGTCACGTTCACGTGCACATTCGCAAAAGCGCTCAGCAGGAAAGAAATCGAAGAAGACACAGAACAGGAAACGATCGTCACCTCGTAGGTGTAGCGACCGAGTGGCAAACGCGGAGGGCCGGCCCTGCCGGCCCTCCGCGGCCACACTCACAACCGAACAGCAGTCATGCGACCTCGACGCATCAGAAAACTCCTCTCCACCGCCCTGGGCCTGATCGTCCTGGCGACCGCGTGGTTCTACCTCGCCCCGACCCAGCTCGGCGGCTCGGCGACCTACGTCGTAACGCACGGGATCAGCATGGAGCCGCGCTTTCACACGGGCGACCTGGCGATCGTGCGCAGCCAGAGCAGCTACCACGTCGGCGAAGTCGTCGCCTACCACAGCCACAAGCTGCACACGCTCGTGCTGCACCGGATCGTCGGGCGCGACGGCGACCGCTACATCTTCAAGGGCGATAACAACGACTTCCTCGACCCCGAAGATCCGCTCCGCAGCCAACTGATCGGCGCCGTGTGGCTGCACATCCCCGGCGCGGGCGTGCGCCTGCAGTCGATCCGCTCCCCGGCGGTGATGGGGGGCCTGATCTTCGTGGGGCTCCTGCTGCTCTTCGGAGGGGCGTTCACGCAGCGCCGGCGGCGGCGACACAGGCAGCGGCGCATCGGTGGGAGCATGGCCTCGTCTGCGCAGGCGCCGTGGCGCCCCGGGCACGCTGTCGGCGGTGTGCTGACGGTCGGCCTGCTCGCGCTGGCGGCGTTCACCGGGCTGGCGCTGCTCGCGTTCACCCGTCCCGTGAGCACGCGACGCGTGGTCAACACCCCCTACAAGCAGAAGGGCAGCTTCACCTACTCGGCCGACACGGCGCCGGGCCCCGTCTACCCCGACGACCGCGCAGCGACCGGCGAACCACTGTTCACCAATGTCCTGCGCGCAGTCCAGGTCCGGTTCGCCTATCAGTTTCAAAGCCCGGCCAAGCACGCGGTCACCGGCAAGAGCTCGCTGTCGGCGGCGATCACCTCGACGGATGGCTGGCACACGACGCTCGCACTCGGGCCAGCGCGCCACTTCCGGGGCGATCACGCGCTCCTCACGGGAACGCTCGACCTGGCCTCTCTCGTCGCGCTGATCCAGCGCGTGGAAGCCACGACGAAGGTGCGCGGCGCCTATGCGCTCACGATCACCCCGCACGTGAACACAGACGGGACCGTGGGTCCCACGCCGCTGAAGGCCACGTTCGCGCCGGAGATCAAGTTCTCGGTCGTGGAAGGTGAGGTCAAGCCGGAAGGGATGGGTGAATCCACCGGCGCGGCGAGCTCAGCCGGTGTCGGCTCTTCGTCGAGCGCGGGCGCATCCCCACCCAACCAGTTCAAGCCATCCAGCGCCGGCTCGGTGACGGGCAGTCAGAAGGAACCAACGGCCTTGCCGCTGGGGATCCTACAGCCGTCGGATGCAACGACGCGAGCGGTATCACTCGGCGCGATCGCCGTCATCCTCGGCGCGCTGCTGACGATGCTCGCGCTGCTCCGGGCAAAGCTCGCGCGCTTTGCGCCTCGACGTCGAGACGAGCAGGCGGGCCTCCTCGCGCGATACAGGCACATGATCGTCCCGGTCGCCCGCGTCTGGCCGCTGCCCGGCGTCCCCGTGATCGACGTCGCCGACATCGCCGCCCTCGTGCAGATCGCCGAGCACTACGAGCGCTCGATCCTGCACGAGACCACGGCCCGCGGCGAGTCCTTCTGGGTCACCGACGAGAGCGGGCAGTTCCGCTACACGCTCGGCGCGCCCGCCCCCGCACCGCAACAGCCGCCGGTCCAGCCCAACCCGCTCGACTCGCTTGCCGGCGAGGTCTACGCCGACACCGCCGACCTCAGCGGTGAGATCGGCGTCTTCGACACGCAGGCCACCCAGGAATTCCCCGCTGTCACACCCGCGGCCCAGGGCGAGTGGGCGGCAAGCGACCTCGCCGATGCGCTCACCCAGGAAAGCCGCGGCTGGCGCGTGGCTGACGCGCCAGCAGAGGCGAGCCCCGCCCCAGCGGCCGCGTTTGCACCCTTCACCGAGCTGGGCTGACGGACCGACCGGCCCTCGCGTTGGCGCCAGCGGCTATGCGGCCGCGACGGCCGGTTCGCTTGCGATCGGCGGTGGGGACGCGTCCTTCGGCGCGACCGTCTCGCGGTCGATCGACCGCACCTGGTCCTGCGGCACGACCGGGCCGAGGTCGTCGGGAGCGCTCAGTCCAAGCGCCGTGTAGATCTTGTCTTCGATCTCCTTCGCCAGCGCCGGGTTCTCGTCGAGATGAGCCTTGGCATTGCTGCGTCCTTGGCCGAGGCGGTCATTGCCGTAGGAGAAGAACGAGCCGGACTTGGAGACGATGTTGTGCTCCAGGCCCAGGTCGATCAGGCAGCCTGCCGTCGAGATGCCCCTGCCGAACTCGATGTCGAACTCGGCCTGGCGGAAGGGGGCGGCCACCTTGTTCTTGACGACCTTCACGCGCACACGGTTGCCGACAGCCTCGGTCCCGTCCTTGAGCGTCTCGATGCGCCGGATGTCAAGACGCTGGGAGGCGTAGAACTTCAGCGCGCGTCCGCCCGGCTGGGTCTCCGGCGAGCCGAACATCACCCCCACCTTTTCGCGGATCTGGTTGGTCAGGATGCAGAGCGTCTGGGTCAGGTTGAGGTTCCCGGCCAGCTTGCGCATCGCCTGGGACATCATGCGCGCCTGCGAGCCCACCGTCTGGTCGCCCATCTGGCCCTCGAGCTCAACGCGCGGTGTCAGCGCCGCGACCGAGTCGATCGCCACCACGTCGACGGCCCCCGAGCGCACGAGCATGTCCGCGATCTCGAGCGCCTGCTCGCCGTAGTCCGGCTGGGAGACGAGCAGCTCGTCGATGTCCACGCCGATCTCTTTCGCGTACAGCGGGTCCATCGCGTGCTCGGCGTCGATGAACGCGCACACGCCACCGAGCTTCTGCGCCTCGGCGAGCACGTGATAGATCAGCGTCGTCTTACCAGAGGACTCCGGGCCGAAGACCTCCACGATCCGCCCGCGGGGAACGCCGCCGATCCCGAGCGCCAGATCGAGCGACAACGCTCCCGTGGGAATCGCGTCACAGCGCACCTGCGCGCCCTCGTCGCCCATGCGCATGACCGAGCCCTTGCCGAACTCGCGCTCGATCTGCGTGAGCGCGCCCTGAAGCGCGGCATCGCGCGCCTTGGCAGCCTTCTCCTGGTCGGTCACAGGCATCGTCTTGCTCCTCCGGTCGAAGTGGAGAGAAGAAGTTAGACGGCGCCGCGGACGGAACAGCTGTTCGTATCAGCCGGGCGTATGTCCAGGGACCCGGCCGGCGCTCGCGCCCGGCGCTCGCGTTGCCGATGAGTCACCGATTCCACTCCACGCGAATACCCGCTCCTTGCCCGTCCATATATCCATCCGAGGCCTCACCGCGACGCTCCTCACATGCGCGATCACGCTCGTGGCCGCGCTGCTCGTGCCCGCGCAGACGCTCGCACGGACGCACAGGGCGTCGAGCTGCCCGCGTGCGACCGCCCACGCGAAGGCCAGGCATGGCGCACGCGCCTGTGAGCACCCCTCGCCAAAGGGCAAAGGCCACCGCGGCAAACATCGCTCCAAGTCCAAGCACGCGCTCGCAGAGGCACCCGAGCAGGGCGCCCCGGCCTCGCTGCCGGCGGCCTA
This sequence comes from Solirubrobacteraceae bacterium, assembly GCA_050696475.1. GTDB lineage: Bacteria > Actinomycetota > Thermoleophilia > Solirubrobacterales > Solirubrobacteraceae > Palsa-744. The sequence continues at coordinate 9,273 of JBOGXX010000296.1, forward strand.
CTGCGAAGACGGCAGCGCGCCGATCCGCAGGAGCGACGGATCCTTCGCCTGCGCCGACGGCTCCGAGCCGGAATGCGAAGACGGGGTCGAACCGACGCGCTCCGGCAACGGCAGGAGCCTGGTGTGCGCGATCCTCGAAGGAGAAGCAGAAGCAGAAGGAGGAGAAGCGGTGGAACCCGAATGCGAAGAAGCCGCGAGCTCCCTCTGCTCCGCCGGCCCGATCCTGGGCTCCGGCGAACAGAGCTGCGAAGCGACTCCGGGTGAAAGCCCGAGCTTCCTCTGCGAATAGGAGGCCGACGACGCCGCGCCGCTCAGCGGCCCACCGGCGCAAGCTCGTTGCGCACGAGCGGCTCGTAGCTGGCGCCGTCGGCGTGCAGCCACGAGCGATAGAGGACAATCGCTTCCGGCGCGAAGTCCAGACCCGGCGTGGCCGGCAGCGGCGGCGGCCCGCCGGACGCGCGGCTCGTGCGAGAGCCGCGCGTCGCATACGCGCCACGACCGATGCGCACGAGCGTGATGTGCGCTCTGAAGCGCCGGCGCTCGGGCTCCCAGGCCCCGGCCCGCCTCAGCGCGTCGCTGAGACGCGCCTGCACACGCCCCAGCCCGCCGCCTCGATCGCAGACCTCGACGGCGAGCGCGCGCGGGCGCCGCGCCGGCAGCCACAGCGGCGCCCCGACGGACAGCTCGCAGGCGTGCTCCTCGCAGGACCGCACCACCGCGGCGAGCGGGGCCATCTCATCCACGGGGCGACTGCCGAGGAAGCACAGCGTCAGGTGCAGCGACTCTGGCGCCAGCGCCCGCATGGCCCGCCGACCCGGACCCGCCCACGAGAGCTCCGTCACACGGCGAGCCCACGTGGCGAGCCGCTCGCGAACCGCCAGCGGCAGCTCGACCGCCACGAACAGCCTGGCTGTGGCACCACGCGACATCGCAGCAGTCGATGCTAACGGCCCGCTCACGCGCCGAGCGGGCGCTCTCGCGGCGAGCTGGGCGGCGCTCATGATCAGGGCCCGAGGTTCGCGAGCGCGCGGCGCAGGAGATGCATGGCGACCGTCGTCGCGCGCTCGCGCACATCGGCGCGTCCGCCGGGGAGGTTGATCGAGCGGGTCATCTCCACGACCCGGGAGCGATCCTCGGCGGCGGCGAGCATGACGCTCACCCACACCAGCCCGACGGGCTTTTGCTCGGTGGCGCCGCCGGGACCGGCCACGCCGGTGATCCCGACGCCCACGTCCGCGTCGAGCGCGACGCGCGCCCCATCGGCGAGCGCCCTGGCCACCTCGGCCGAGACGGCGCCGTGACGCTCGATCGACTCCGCCGGCACGCCGGCCAGCGAGAGCTTCGCCTCGTTGGCGTAGGTGACGAGCGCGCCGTTGAAGTACTCCGATGAGCCCGGCAGGTCGGTCAGCCGCGCCGCCAGCAGTCCGCCCGTGCAGGACTCGGCGGTGGCGACCCGCAGCGGCGAGTCCGGCCGGCCTGGGCGTCCCGCGAGCAGCAGTGCGGCGACCTGCTGGTCGACCGTGCTGCCGTCGCGTGAGAACAGCGTGTCGGCGTGGCGCGCGGCGATCACCGCTTCCAGCGCGTCGTAGGCCTCGCGGGCATCGGGCGCGAAGCGCGTCACGACCTCGACCTCGCCGCGTTTCAGGCAGGTCGTGACCTCCAGGCGCTCGAGCTCCACGCCCTCCCCCCGCGCGGCGCGCAGCGTCTCTGCGATCTCCGACTCGGGGATGCCGAACAGTCGCATCGTGCGCTGCACGAGCTCGCGGGCGCCCGCCAGCGCAGCGCGCAGCGCATCGGTTTCCAACGCCTGCCCCCACATCGCCTGAAGCTCGCGGGGCGGTCCCGGAAGCACGACGATCGGCGGCGCGTGCGCGCAGGCGCCATCGCCCTCAGCCGCTGGGACGACCAATCCGGGGGCGGTGCCCACGGGCTCGAGCACGCTCGCGCCGAGCGGGACGGTCGCCTGCTTGCGGTTGGCCGTCGCGATTGCCTGCGGATCGACGTTCGGCCAGCGGCTCATCAGCGGCGCGACGATCTCGGCTATGCGCGCGGAGAGCCCCTCGTCGAGCGTCATCTCGCGGCCCTGGAAGCGCCCGACGACCTCCGCCGTCATGTCGTCGGCGGTGGGCCCGAGCCCGCCGCTGGTGACGATCACGTCCAGGCCGCGCTCGGCCATGAACGCGAGCGCCGCGCGCATGTCCTCGGGCCGGTCACCCACGATCGTCGTGTAGGCGATGTCCACGCCGAGCTCGCGCAGACGCTCCGCCAGCCAGGGCCCGTTGCGGTCGATGACGCGGCCCGTCAGAACCTCGGTGCCGGTGACTACGATCCCTGCCCGCGCGCTCACGTGCACGTCGGCCGGAGACCGACAGCCAGCGGCTGTCGCCCATAGGCCTTGGTGATCGTGTAGCCGATCGCTTCGCTGGAGGGCAGCACCGCCCGCGGGACGCCGTCCACGATCATCGTCACCGCGTTGTTGCCGAGCGTCAGCTCGAAGCGCCTGGCGCGAAAGGTGGGCGTGGTTTCGCCCGGGCGCAGCTCCACCCCCGGGATCAGCCTGCGCCCGTCGTCGCCGATCAGGCACACGTACACGACGGCCGTCGGCTTCAGCGCCAGCGCGACGAGCGCATTGGGCGAGACATGCCGGCGCGCGGGCGTGCCGCCCGCCCGGTGCTTCGAGCGCGCGGACGGTGCGCGCGTGGTGGCGACTGTCGAGCTCGCTTTCTTGCCGCCCGATTTTCCACCGGCGATCAGCAGCGCAATCAACACCACGATCACCAGGCCGATCGCTCCGACGGTCAGCATGTAGGCGCGCGAGGGGCCCTCGGAGGCGCCCGGGCGGCCACGCCTGGGAGCGCGCTGGCTCTGCGGTGTGGATACGATCGGCTCGAGCATCGACTCGCTGGGACGCTCGTGCTGCAGGCGGTATTCCTCGACCAGCGCCTTGCCATCGAGCTCCAGCGCCTGCGCGTAGGTCCGCAAGAAGCTCTTCACGAAAGTGGGGCCCGGGAGCAGACCCCACTCTTCGTTCTCCAGCGCGCGCAGGTACTTCGCGCGGATCTTGGTCTTGGCCTCGATCTCCGACACGTCGATGCGCGCGTGCATTCGAGCCTCGCGTAGCGTGGGTCCAATCTCCGCCATCAGGTCAAAAGGCTAGTCGTTGACGGCGCTCGCAGACTTGGCGCCAGGCGATTCCAGGGCGGCGAGCACGCGCGGCAGGTCGGCCTCGCTGATCAGCACCTGACGGGGCTTGGAGCCCTCGTAGCCGGAAATCACCCCGCGGCGCTCGAGCATGTCGATCATGCGACCCGCCCGCGTGTAGCCCAGGCGCAGGCGTCGCTGCAGCATCGACGTCGATGCGGTCTGCATCTCGGCGACCAGGCGGATCGCGTCGTTGAGCAGCGGATCCTCGTCGGGGTCGAACTCGTCGGGCGCGCCCTCGGGCGCCTCGGACTCGACCTCCTCGAGCAGCTCTTCGCGCAGCTCGGGCTCGCCCTGCCGGCGCCAGCCCTCGGTCAGCTTGGCGATCTGCGCCTCGTCGATGTAGGCCCCCTGGATGCGCTGCAGCCGCGAGGAGCCGACCGGGCTGAAGAGCATGTCGCCCTGACCGAGCAGCGACTCGGCTCCGTTCTGGTCGAGGATCACGCGCGAGTCGGTCTGGGAGGAGACCGCGAAGGCGATTCGCGACGGGACGTTCGCCTTGATCATCCCCGTGATCACGTCCACGCGCGGGCTCTGCGTGGCGAGCACCAGGTGGATGCCGACCGCGCGCGCCATCTGGGTCAGGCGCTGGATCGAGTCCTCGACCGAGTCCGCGGCGACCAGCATGAGGTCTGCGAGCTCGTCGATGACGACCACGATGAAGAACTCGCGCGGCTGGCCGCGCTTGTCGGCCTCGGCGTTATAAGAGTCGATGTTCCGGACTCCGAAGAGCTGGAAC
>JBOGXX010000297.1:0-1958 GCA_050696475.1 Solirubrobacteraceae bacterium
TATTTGATCAGCACTCGCGTGTCGCTTCCGTTGCGTCGCATGGCCGGCGTGGCCGCGCGGGTGGACGCCGGGGATCTGCACCCCCGTATCCAGGATCCCGGCGGCGGTCAGGGCAACGAGGTGCGCGTGCTCGCCGAGGCCTTCAACCATATGCTCGACCGGCTCACCGATGCGTTCGCGGGCCAGCGCGCGTTTGTAGCTGACGCCTCGCACGAGCTGCGCACGCCGCTGACCGTGATCCGCGGCCAGCTGGAGGTGCTCGCGCGCGCGAGCCCCGCGGATAAGGAAGTGCAACGCGTGGAGCGGCTCGTCCAGGCCGAGCTCGCGCGCATCAACCGGCTCGTCGACGACTTGCTGCTGCTCGCCAAGGCGGAGCAGACGCAGTTCCTGCGCGTCGAGCCGATCGACCTGCCCACCTATGTGAGGGAGCTGTGGGACGGGATGAGCCTCCTTGCCCCGCGTCGCTTTGAGCTCGGCCAGGTCCCGGCGGGAACGCTCATGGCGGACCCCGACCGTCTCGCCCAAACGGTGCGCAACCTGGTGGGCAACGCAATCGAGCACACCGCCGCAGAGCACGGGCTGGTGCGCATGCGCACCGAGCTCGTCGCGGGTGGACGGATACGGTTCCTGGTGGAGGACGACGGGCCGGGCATTCCCGTCGAGCAGCGCGAGCGGGTCTTCGATCGCTTCCACCGCACCGACGCGGCCCGCGACCGCGCCTCCGGCGGCACGGGCCTCGGACTCGCGATCGTGCGCGCGATCGCCGAGGCGCACGGCGGCTGGGTCGCAGCCGGGAGCTCTCCCGAGGGTGGCGCCCACATCGAGATCGAGCTTCCCCGCTTCACGTCCTCCCCGCAGCGCGCGTCGGTGCCCCGTCGGGCGGCCCGCGCGGCGAGACCAACGCCAGCGCAAACCGGCCAGCCGTCAGGCACAACCGGCCAGGAGCCGGTGGGCGTAGGGGCGCCCGCTCCCCCCGTGGCTCGTCCGCAGGACGAGGCGGGAGAGCCGATCGAGCAGTGAGTATCACAAGTGGGCTGCTTCGCGCGAGGGGCGACACGTGTTGCGCCTCAGTTGTTCGGGTTCGGATCCCGCGCGCCCCGGGTGTTGGGTACGCTCAGTCCATGACTGACAACCTCCGCATCGAGCGCGGTTGGATCTTCGTCAACGGCACCCGGAAGGACGATGGCACGATCGAGCTCGGGACCGATGGTGAGATGCGCTTCAGCCCGTTTGAGGCGATGTCACAGCGCCAGGACACACAGATCACCTGGGGCCACATCCTCACGGCTTCGGCGCAGCGGCTGGCTTTCTGGCGCCGCTAGACGACCCGCAGTGCGGCGCACCGCCGCGGCGTGGCGGACCCGACGGCCCACCGGTCGACTACACCGGTCCTGGAGCGATCGAGACGTTTGCAAGCAACGGTCAGCTGCGCTGGCGCGCGCCTGCGGTAGCCCGGCGAGCATCGCGGCTTGCGCCCAGTCCAGCCGGTCGGGAGTTGTGTGGAAGTAGCCTTCGGGGGCCGTTTTATCACCCCAGGCGTGTCGGGGTTTGTCCGTGGCTAGTCCATCGCGGTGTAGAGAATCATCGCTGCGCTGAACAGCAGACAGTAGATGCGCCGAGGGCGGCGGCCGATCGGGCTCAGTGCTGGCGTTGGCGGCGCTCCAGCAGGAGCGCGAACGTGGGGCATGTCGCGGCGGCCCGCTCGGCGTGCTGGCGCAGCTCGGGCGCGACCGTGCTCCCGTCGATCAGTGGATAGCCCCAGTCATCGAGCGTGATCATCTCGGGCAGCAGCTCGGCGCACAGACCGTGAGCCTCGCAGGTGATCGGGTTGACGCGCAGGTGAACGCTCATCGGCTCATACGGCTGCGCGCAGTCGAGTAGGCGCCGGCAGCGGGAGTTGGGAGGGTCCCGCGCACGCCGCGCAGGGCCCGTGGCGGGCATGGTCGGCGAACTCCTCG
>JBOGXX010000298.1:0-3489 GCA_050696475.1 Solirubrobacteraceae bacterium
GCGATCGTGAAGACCGGCGGCAAGCAGTACCGCGTCGAGCGGGGCCAGAGGCTGCTCGTCGAGCGCCTGGCCGCGGCGGAGGGCTCCGACATCGAGCTCGAGCCGCTCATGTACCGCTCCGATGAGACCGTGTTCGACAAGGCTGGCCTGAAAGACGTAAAGGTCACTGCCAAGGTCGTTGCCCACGTGCGCGGCGAGAAGCTGCGCGTGTTCAAGTTCAAGCCCAAGCGCGGCTACAAACGTCGCAACGGCCACCGCCAGGACCTGACGCAGATCGAGGTCACCGAGATCGCCGCCACCAGTTCGAAAGCGCCGGCCAAAGCGAGCAGGGCCAAAGCCGCTGGCACGCCCGCGCAGGCTTCCCAAGCGAGCAAGGAGAACGCTGCAGATGGCTCATAAGAAGGGGCTCGGCTCGAGCCGCAACGGACGTGACTCGAACGCCCAACGCCTGGGTGTCAAGACCTTCGCCGGAGAGACCGTCACCGGCGGCGAGATCATCGTGCGCCAGCGCGGCACCCGCTTCAAGCCGGGTGCCGGCGTCGGCATCGGCAAGGACGACACCTTGTACGCCCGCGCGGCCGGGACCGTGCAGTTCACCACCGGCTGGCGCGGGCGCGTGGTGAGGGTGCTCCCCGTCGGCGAGTAAAGCGGAGGGTGCGAGGCGTCTCCCCGCGGCGGGGCGCATTTCTGCTTGCCGCCGGGCGAGCCGCGCCGGGAGTCGCCGTCCTGGCCTGAGCGCCCGCGAGCCGCCGCACAGTGTGCCGGCTCAGCCCGCCTGAGCCGTCGGCCGCACGAGGATCTCGTTGACGTCGACGTGCGCGGGCTGAGAGACGGCATAGAGGACGGCACGCGCGATGTCGTCGTCCTCGAGCGCCGTCTGGGGTCGCTCGTCGAAGAACGGAGTATCGGTCATGCCCGGCTCGATCAGCGTCACCCTGATGCCCGTGCCGTGCAGGTCCTGACGCGCGGCCTCGCCCATGGCGGTGACCGCGTGCTTGGTGCACGAGTACATCGAGCCGGGCAGCGGGCGCCTGCCGGCGACACTCGACGTCAGCAGCAGATGCCCGCGCGAGTCCGTGAGCGCGGGGATCGTCGCGCGCAGCGTCAGCGCCGCGCCGTAGACGTTCGTGAGCACCATCTCGCGCCAGTGCTCGGGCGTGTCCTTCAGAAAGCCGCGCGGACCGCCGAAGCCGGCGTTGGCGAACGCCACGTCGATGCGCCCGAACGCGTCGAGCGCCGCGCGCACCATCCGCTGCTGCTGCGCCCAGTCGCTCACGTCGCAGCCGACCGCGAGCGCCCGCTCCGAGCCGCCCAGCTCCTCCGCCAACGCCTGCAGGCGCTCCACCGAGCGTGCGGCCAGCACCAGCCGAAAGCCCTGCTCGCCCGCGCGGCGCGCGGTGGCCGCGCCGATCCCGGAGGAGGCGCCCGTGATCAGCAGGACTCGGCCGGTGGCGGTGGTGCTCTCGTCATCCATCTGCGGTGTGCTCCTTTGCGCGAACGCTGGAAGGTGTGCGTCCTATACCCATAGCCGATCCGCGGGCGCGGATCGCCCGGCGGCTGTCACGATGGGTCGGCGATGCTTCACGATCGAGCGAGAATCCACGTCCAGGCGGGGGCAGGCGGAGACGGCTGCATGAGCTTTCGCCGCGAAGCACATGTCCCGCGTGGCGGGCCCGACGGCGGTGACGGTGGCCGCGGGGGCGATGTGCTGGTGCTCTGCGACGACTCGCTGCGCGATTTGCAGAGCTTTCGGCACAAGACGCACTACCGCGCCGGGCGTGGCGGTCGCGGCGATGGTTCGCTGCGCCACGGTGCCGACGGGCAGACGCTCACGATCATGGTGCCGCCGGGGACGCAGATCGTGGGGCGCGAGGCGCAGGAGGAGAAGGACGATCTGGCGGGACGTCGCTGGGAGCTTCTGGCAGCCGGACAGAGCGCGACCGTCGCCACCGGGGGCAGCGGCGGCAGAGGAAACAAGCGCTTCGCGACGTCCACGCGCCAGACGCCGCGCTTCGCCGAGCGCGGCCTCGCCGGCGAGGAAGGCTGGCTGGAGCTGCAGCTGAAGCTGCTCGCCGACGTGGGCCTGATCGGCCTTCCCAACGCCGGCAAGTCCTCGCTGCTCTCGCGGCTCACACGCGCCACCCCCAAGATCGCCGACTACCCGTTCACCACGCTCTCGCCTGTGCTGGGCGTGCTCGAAGGCGAAGAACGCCAGCTGATCGTCGCAGACATTCCCGGGCTGATCGACGGCGCCAGCGACGGCGCTGGGCTCGGCCACGACTTCCTCGCGCACGCCGAGCGCACCCGGCTGCTCGTTCACGTGCTCGACATCGCCCCGCAGATCTCACGCGGCGATGATGCCGACCCGCTCTCCAACCACGCCACGATCGAGCAAGAGCTGGCAGCGCACGACGAGCGTCTCGCGCGCCTGCCGCGCGTGCTGGCGCTGTCCAAGGCGGACCTCGTGCCCCGCGAGCGAGTGCAGGCGAGCGTCGCCGCATGGCAGGAGCGTCTCGGGTCCGACGTGCCCGTGCTGGCCACCTCCAGCGCGACGGGGTCCGGCGTGCGTGAGCTGGGCGAGCTGCTGCTGCGGCTCGTGCCCGAGGCCTCGCGCGGCGCCGGTGAGACCGCTACGCCGGGCGCCCAGGCGCCGGCTCGTGGTGGCGAGGATGAGCCGGTCGAGCACATGGTCTTCCGCCCCACTGCCGGCGCCGGCTTTCACGTGGAGCAGCTCGCAGACGGGGCGTTCGCCGTCAGGGGCAGGGGCATCGAGCGGCTGGTGGCACGCTTTGACGTCGAGAACGACGACGCCATGACCTACCTCGAGGGGCGTCTGCGCAGGATTGGTGTGCTCAGCGCGCTCGAGGCGCAGGGCTTTCAACCCGGCGACGAGATCGAGATCGCCGGCACCACCTTCGAGCTGGACCCCCAGGATTAGCAGCGGCGAGCGTCTACGCTGCGTGAGCCCATGAGACGTGTGGTCATCAAGCTCGGCTCGAGCGTGGTCGCAGACAGCCAAGGAGCACCACGCATGGACGTCCTCGCCAGCGTGTGCGACCGGCTCGCTGCGCTGCAGCGCGAGGGCGCGGAGGTGCTCGTGGTCACCAGCGGCGCGATCGCGCGCGGAATGCGCGTCATGGACCTGCCGCAGCGCCCCACCACGACCGGCGCGCTGCAGGCCGCCAGCGCCGTGGGCCAGGGCAAGCTCTACCGGATCTATGACGAGCTGCTGCGCGAGCGCCAGGTGACTAGCGCGCAGGTGCTGCTGACGTTCTTCGACATGAGCGCACGCACGCACTACCTGAACGCGCGTCAGACGCTCAGGACGCTGTTGGAGTGGCGCGTGCTGCCTGTGATCAACGAGAACGACACCACCGCCACGGACGAGATCTCCTTTGGCGATAACGACTTCCTGGCAGCACAGGTGGCTGTGCTGATCGCCGCCGACGAGCTGATCCTGCTGACGGACATCGACGGACTGTTCACCGC
>JBOGXX010000299.1:0-3826 GCA_050696475.1 Solirubrobacteraceae bacterium
GAGCTCGCACGCGAGCTGATCGAGGGCGCCAGCGCGCACGCGCTCGCGCTCGCGCCCCGCGCGGGCCTCGCGCAGGCCGTTCGCACAACGCTCGCGCAGCGGATACCCGTGGCGGCGCCGCTGCCCACGAAGGGCGCCGCGGTTGTGATCATCGGCGCGGGCGGATCCGGGAAGACGACCTGCTGTGCGGCGCTGCTGGGCGCCTATCGCAGGAGCAGCTCGCTGTCCGCCAGCTGCGCCACGATCGCGCGCGAGGATGAGCAGGGAGAGCTGCGGATGCTGCTCAGCCCGTACCTGATGAAGCCGACGCCCGTGGGCTCGGCGCGCGCGCTGCGGGCGTTGCGCAAAGCCCGTGGCGAGGGCATCGCGGTCGTGGACACGCCCAGCCTGTCGCCATCCGATCGCGCCGGCGTGCGCGAGCTGGCGAAGCTGCTCGTCGAGCTCTCGCCCGAGCGTGTCGTTGTCGCGCTGCCAGCCACGCTGGGCGCCACGGCGGCCGCCCAGCTGTTGGGGTCGCTGCGCCCGCTGGGGGCGAACGCGCTGGCGCTCACGCACGCCGACGAGACCGATCAGTTCGGCGTCGCCGTGGAAGCGGCATGCCGCTTCGGTCTCGCGCCCGAGTACATGCTCGAGCGCGCTCGCGGCGGCGGCTGGAGGCTGCGCCAGCTGCTGCCGAGCGCGCTCGCGGAAAGGCTCTTGCCATGAGGCTCGGCCGTGGAGGCACGACGAAGTCAAAGCCCGTGGCGCTGCCCGAGCGCTCGCAGACGGTCACGCTGGTGCCCGCCAGGGGCCAGACGATCCCAGCGCGTGTGCTCGAATCGAGCCCGGAGTTGCTGCTGGTGGCGATCTTGGTGCCGGTCGCGCCGCTCAGCCACCACCAGCTCGAGGGGATGACGCTGCAGTTCGTGGCGCCCCACGGGCGCGTGCGCCTGACAGGGACGGTCAGCATCGAGGACCCCGACGATCCCGATGTCCTGCGCTTCGAGACCCCGCGCTCGATCGAGGTGGTCCAGGAGCGCGAGTACGTGCGCATCATGTCCTCGCGTCCGGTGCTCGTCTACGGCGGACCGGACAAGATCCCGGTGCAGAGCTTCACCGTGGACCTCAGCGGAGGCGGGCTCCTGCTCGCGGGGCCCGACTCGCTGAAGATCGGCGACGAGGTCGAGTTCCAGCTCACGCTCACCGCCGGCGTACTGACGATCGGCGGCAAGGGCAGGGTCGTGCGGATCGACGACCACCGCCGCCGCGCGGTCGAGTTCACTTCGATCAGCGAGCTCGACCGGCGCCGGCTGATCCGCTTCATCTTCGAGTGCCAGCGCGACGAGCGCCAGCGCGGCCTGGACACGGGGCGGTAGGTCGAGATGGCGGCCGAGACCGAGGCACCGGTGGCACCCGACGGACCTCCCCCGACCGAGGAGCCGGCGAGCCCCGTGCGCGCACCCAAGCCGCCGCAGGAGAAGGCCGCGAAGGGGAAGTCAGCCAAGGCAAAGGACGCCGAGAAGAAGGACAAGAAGGAGAAGAAGGGCAAGAAGGACAAGCAGGGCGCGGACGGGGACGTCGAGGGCGCCGCCGCTGAGGGTGGCCCCAGCGTCGCCGCGCACCCGCGGGCAGCGCGAGCCGTGGCGCGCTCCAAGAGCTGGGGCGGCCTGATCGGCTTCGTGCTCGGCGGCTACCTGTCGCTGCCCACGAACACGGTCGCGGCCGCCGGGCTGCGCGCGCTGATCGCGGGCGTCGTCTGCTACCTCGCCGTCTGGGCGGGCGCCGTGTTTCTGTGGCGGCGCCTGGTGGCACTCGAGATCAAGAGCCGCGAGCAGCAGCTGCACGGCGCCGCCCTGGCGGCCACCGAGCGTCGCCAGCTGCCCGCCCCGCCTGCCGAGCGACCAGGCGCGAGGGCCGCCTCCTAGCTGGGAGCATTGCGTGGACCCGATCCATCCGATCGCTCCCGGGCCGCCGACCCTCTCGCCGGCGAAGCGCCCGGCGGTCGAGCGCCTGGAGCCGATCTCGCGCGAGCGCGACCGCCTTTCCAAAGACGCCCAGGAGCGCCGTCCGCGCCAGACACGTGAGCCGAAACTCCCGCCGGAGCAGGGCGATGACGAGCAGCCCGACGACGGCGGGCGCCCGCACATAGACGTCCGCGTCTGAACGCTCGCTTGCAGGAATCGCTGCGCCGAGCGGGAATCACGCCGTATCGGGACTTCCCCCTCAAGTTTCCCTGCACGCTGACGATAATTCGCGTGGGTCGACACGGAGTCGACTCGGGACCGACCAATCAAACGTCATCAAGGAGATGAACGAATGGGCCTCACGATCAACACCAACCTGGAGGCGATGAACGCCAGCAGGAACCTTAACAACACCGAGAACATGCTCGCGACGTCGATGCAGCGGCTGTCCTCGGGGTTGAAGATCAACTCGGCCGCCGACGACGTCGCCGGCTACGCGATCAGCGAAAGCCTCCAGAGCCAGGTCAACGGGCTCAACCAGGCAAGCGAAAACATCCAGGACGCCGTCGCCCTCGCGCAGACCGCGCAGGGCGCTCTGAACGACGTCAACCAGATGCTCCAGCGCATCCGCGAGCTCGCCGTGCAGTACTCCAACGGCACGACCTCTACCGAAGACCAGACGGCGATCATCTCCGAGGTCAGCCAGCTGGTGGAAGAGATCAAGCGCGTGGGTGAAACGACCCAGTTCAACGGCAAGAGCCTGCTGGACGGCGATGAAGAAATCAGCTTCCAGGTCGGTGCCAACGACGGTGAACACGTCGGCGTCACCACGATCGAACTCTACAAGTCGATCGAAGCGAAGCTCGAAATCACAACCCTTGGCGAAAGGCTCGAAGGCTCCGAAGAAGTGAGCAAAGAAGTCAAGGAAGCCAAAGAAACCGCGCTCACGACCGCGGAAACCGCGCTCACGACACCGGCGAACGAACTCACCTCCGCGGAAGGCGCAGTCACAACCGCGGAAGGGGAAATCTCGACCGCCAAGGCGACCTACGAATCCGAAATCGAAAACGACGAACTCAACAAAAGCGAAGACAAAGCCGAAGCCGAAGTAACGCAGGCAAGCGAAAAGACGGCTATCGAAGGTAAAGAAGCCACCCTGGTGACCCTCAAAGCTACGGCTACCGAAAAGGAAGAAGCAGTAACTCCGCTGAAAAAAACGGTTACCGAAGCTGAAGCGAAGGTCACCAAAGAAGAAAAAGAAATAACGACGCTGAAAGCAGCAATCAAAGCAGCGGACGAACCGGCTAAAACCGCCACGGGACTGAAGGAACTCAGTGAAGCGATCGCCAAGGTCGCTGGTCTCGCTGGTGAATTCGGCGCAGTCCAGGACCGCATTCAGTACACACAGTCCAACCTGGAAGTCTACAGCCAGAACCTGACGTCGGCTGTAAGCGCTCTGGACGACGTGAACATGGCCACCGAAATGACCAACTTCACGAAGGACCAGGTTCTCCAGCAGGCCGGTGTGTCGATCCTCGCGCAGGCCAACCAGCTGCCTGACGCGACGCTGAAACTCCTGGAATAAGCCAGGGGTAGTCCAGAACTTCCTCAGCGGTGGCGCCTAGAGGACGCCACCGCTGCAGTGAAGCCTGTCTGAACGTCGGTCGGCGCCTTCGCGTCGATCGCAACGGACAAACGGGTCATAACGCTTTCGGCGGTCAGGCAACGGACCGACGCAAGCCATATACCGCCGCTTCATCGAGGGAACGGTGGTCGGACGGGCGGCGACGGCCGCCCGTCCTGCTTTAAGCGGCCTCGTCCACCCGGAAGGGGTTCGCGACAGCTACCCCGGCCTAGTCCTGGCCATCGCTGAGGTCTTCGGA
>JBOGXX010000300.1:0-5548 GCA_050696475.1 Solirubrobacteraceae bacterium
TCTCAAAGCGGATCGGCATCTGCGTCAGCAGCGACTCGATCGCCTGCTCGCGCTTGACGCCGATCACCCCGCCGCGCGGCCCCGTCATGCCCACATCCGTGATGTACGCGGTCCCACCGGGGAGCACGCGTGCGTCCGCGGTGGGCACATGGGTGTGCGTGCCCACGACAGCGGTCACCCGCCCGTCGAGGTGCCAGCCCATTGCGACCTTCTCCGAGGTCGCCTCCGCGTGCACGTCGACGAGGATCTGATCGACGTCGCGAAGCTCGCTCAGGGCGACCTCGATCTCCGTGAACGCCGAGCGTCCGGCGCGCACGTACAGGTTGCCGCTGAGGTTGACCACGCCGAGGCGCACGCCGGCGCGCTCGACGACGCACACGCCCCTGCCCGGCTGGTTGCGCAGGAAGTTGGCCGGCCGCACGATCGGCTTACCGGAGTCGAGGTACGGGTAGATCTCGCGGCGGTGATAGGTGTGGTTGCCCAACGTGATCGCATCGACGCCGTTCGCGAGCAGTTCCTCCGCGATCTTCGGGGTTATGCCGAGGCCCCCGGCTGCGTTCTCGCCGTTGACGACCACGAACGTCGGCGCGTGGCGCTCGCGCAGGACGGCCAGGCACTCGAGCAGCGTGCGGCGCCCGATGCCGCCGACCACGTCACCCGCGAACAGGATGCTCGTCGGGCTCGCGGACGGCTGGTGCGCGCTCGTGGTGTGCTCGGCCGCGGATGTCGTGGAGCCCGCGGTGACCGCCTCGCCCTCAGCCATACTTCAAAGATGACGGGAGGCACGTGAAGCAGGTGTCTGAGAGCACGCCGCCGGCGGCGGCGCCGGCGGAGCAGGAGCAGGAGCGCGCGGACTCCGCGCCACCCCCGCCGGCGGGTCGCCTGCGCCGCGTCGTCGTTCCGCGCTGGGTGCAGCTGGTGGTCCTGCCTCTGGCCGTGCTCGCCGCATGGGCGCTTGCCAACGCGGCCGGAAAAGTGCTGTTCGTGTTCATCGTCGCGGGGCTCATCGCGTTGATCCTCAATCCAGCCGTCGCCTTCCTGCAGCGCTCGCGTCTGCCGCGTGGGCTGGCGGTGCTGGCCGTGTACCTCGGCTTCTTCCTCTCACTGGCCGGCATCGGCTTCCTGCTGGCCAACCCTATCTCCGATCAGGTTCGCACGTTCACCAACAACCTGCCAAGCCTCGTCAACGAAGCCAACAAGACGCTCGCGAGCCTGCAGAAGACCCTCAACCACGACGGCATGCACCTCGAACTGGTCAAGCAGGGCAAAACCGCGCTGCAGAGCATCGAGGGCAAAGTCGCCGAGCAGGCGAGCAAGCTTGCCTCCTTCGGCGGCGCCCTCGTGACCGAAGCCGCCAGCGCCGTCTTCGACCTCGTGCTGATCTTCGTGCTGTCCGTGTACATGCTGGTCTACGGCCGGCAGATTGGGCTGCTCGTGCGCCGGGTCATGCCCGAGGGCGACGGCTCCAAGGCGGACGATTACCCGCACCTCGTCCAGCGCGCGGTCGCCCGCTACGTCGGCGGGCAGCTGCTGTTCAGCGCGATCATGGGCGCGTCCACCGGCCTGTCGCTCTACATCCTCGGTGTCCTCGGGGTGTTCCCCGATGGCAGCAAGTATGCGATCGCGTTTGGCGTCTTCTACGGCGTGATGGAGCTCGTCCCCTACGTCGGGCCGATCCTCGGCGCGATCCCGCCGATCGTCGTGGCGCTCGCCACAGACCCGGTCACCGCACTGTGGCTGGCGATCCTGTTCGTCGCCCTGCAGCAGCTCGAGGGCCACGTGGTGGCGCCGCAGATCTTCGGGCACACGCTGCGGATCAACCCGCTGCTGGTCATCTTTGCGCTGCTGCTCGGGATGCACGTGTACGGGATCGTCGGTGCGCTGATCGCGCTGCCGATTCTCGCGGTGCTGCGCGAGACGGCCGTCTACCTGAGTCGCCACCTGACCCTGGAACCTTGGGATCGCGGCCGCAGCAACCTGCTGTGAGCCCGATCCTCAGCGTCAGCGCGCTCGCCAAGCGCTACGGCAAGCTGCAGGCGCTGCGAGACGTCAGCTTCGACGTTCGCCGGGGGGAGCTCGTGACGGTGATCGGCCCGAACGGGGCCGGCAAGACGACGCTGCTCTCGATCATCGCCGGGATCCAAAGACCCAGCGCGGGCACGATCAGCTGCGAGCCCGGCGAGGTCGGCTGGGCGCCGCAATATCCAGCGCTCTACTCCAAGCTCTCTGTCGCCGAGAACCTAGAGCTGTTCGCGCGCCTGGGGAAGGTCGCCGATCCGCTGCAGGCAGTCGGGCGGATGCTGGAGCAGACGGGCCTGCGCGAGCGCGCGAGAGCCCCGGTGGGGCGGCTCTCCGGCGGCAACCGTCAGCGCGTGAACGTCGCCGTGGCGCTGCTTGGCGAACCGGAGGTGCTGTTGCTCGATGAGCCCTCCGCGTCGCTCGATCCCGAGCAGCGCGAGCGCCTGTGGGAGTTCGTCGCCGGCCTGCACGCGGCGAGCACCACGGTCATCTTCTCCACTCACGATGTCAGCGAGGCGCAGCGTCATGGCGCGCGCGTGCTGGTGCTCGCCGACGGGCGGCTGGTCTTCGACGGGGCGCCACAGGAGCTGCTCGCGGCGGGCGGCGAGCGCTCCGGCGGCGATCTGGAGCGTGCCCTGGTCCGCTTCCTGCGCGAGCGTGCGAACGCCGGTGCCCGCGCGCGCCCGGAGACCGCGCAGTGAGGTGGCTGCTGCGCAAGGATCTGTTGATCCTCGCTCGCTCCCGGCTGCTGCTCGCCGTGCTGGTGATCTACCCGGTGGCGATCGCGCTGCTGATCGGCCTCGCGATCTCGCGCAGCCCGGCGCGTCCGCACGTGGCGATCCTCGACGAGAGCGCTCCCGGCGAAACGCTGCAGGTGGGCGGCGGGCGCGTGGCTGTCGGCCGCTACGCCCGGCAGCTGTTCAGCCAGGTGCAGGCGGTGAACGTCTCCACCCGCGCGCAGGCCGTCGCAAAGGTCCGGTCGGGCGCGGTGATCGCCGCTGTCGTGATTCCGGCCGATCTCGCTGCGAGGCTCGCCTCCGATGAGCAGCAGGCGCGGCTGGAAGTCATCTACGACGGCGACGCCCTGGAGCAGTCGCTCGTGCAGTCGACGCTCGACTCCGCGCTCGCAAAGGCCAATCTGGGCTTCTCCGAGCATATTCAACAGGCCGCCGCGGGCGTCATCGGCACGTTGCTGAAGGGAGGCAGCCTCGCCACCATCGGCGCGCCCGAAAACCTGATCGGCTTGAGCGAGATCCCATCCACGCTCGGCGCGATCATCGTCCGCCGGCCCAAGGGCCACGATCGCAGCCAGCTCGAACGGATCGACGCGTTCGCCGGCTTCGCCGCACAGAACCTCACGCTGGCCAAGCGCGTGCTCTCGACGATCAGCCAGCCGATTCACGTCAAGAGCGTGCTGTTGCGCGGCCGGCGCACCCCGCTGAACACGTTCGCCGTCGTCGTCGCCGTCAGCGTGTCGCTGATGTTCGTGTGCGTGCTGCTCGCCTCCGGCGCGGTCGCGCTCGAGCGCGAGGAGCGCGCCCTCTCGCGCCTGATCCGGGGCTCGCCGGGAGGCGGCGGGCACCTGGTCACACGCGCGGCGTTGCTCGCCGAGAAGACGTTGCTGGCGGCCGGCTGCTCGTTCGTGTTGGCCTTCGCGATGCTCGCCGGGATCGGCGCATTCGTGGCGCTGGACTGGGGGCGGGTCGGGCTGTGGCTCGTGGCGTTGGCGCTCGGAGCGCTCGCGTTTGCGGCGCTCGGAGTGGCGATCGGCGCGCTCGTGCGCGAGGTGCGAGCGGCGTCACTGCTCGCCTTCCTGCTCTCGCTGCCGCTCGCGTTCTTGGCGCTCGTGCCGTCGGGCGCGGTCTCCAGCGGCTTCTTCGACGCGATCGACGCGATCTCTTTCGTGTTCCCGTTCAAGGCGTCGCTGCAGGCGCTCGCCGCGGCGGTCAACGGCAGCGCGCCGTCGATCGGCCTGCCGATCGTGCACCTCGCGGCCCTCACCCTTTTCTTCGGCGGCCTCGCGCGAGTCGGCCTGCAGCACCCGGAGTGAGCCTGACGCTCTAACCTGGGAAGGCGATGGCCTTTCCTCAGACGCGCATGCGCAGACTGCGGGCCACTACCGGCCTGCGCGGGCTCGTGCGCGAGACGGAGATCCGCCCGGGCCAGTTCGTGCTGCCGCTGTTCGTGAGCGAGGCAGAGCCGCCGCGGCGCCCCGGCCACCGGCCAGGCCGCGAGCCGATCGCCACAATGCCCGGCGTCGAGCGTCTGTCGTTGAGCGCGCTGATCGAGGAGGCGCGGGAGGCGGCTGCGCTGCGCATCCCCGCGGTGATGCTGTTCGGCCTGCCGGCCGAGAAGGACGAGCACGGCTCAGGCGCGTGGGATGAGCAGGGCATCGTGCAGCTCGCGGTGCGCGCGGTCAAGCAGGCGCTGCCGGAGCTGCTCGTGATCACCGATGTCTGCTTGTGCGAGTACACCTCCCACGGTCACTGCGGCGTGCTGGTCAGCGACGGTGGGGAGCCGTCCGTGGACAACGACGCCACACTCGCGCTGATCGCACGGACGGCCGTCAGTCACGCCCGCGCCGGTGCAGACATCCTCGCGCCCTCGGACATGATGGACGGCCGCGTAGGGGCGATCCGTGAGGAGCTCGACGGCGAGGGCCTCTCCGCGACGCCGATCCTGGCCTACTCCGCCAAGTTCGCCTCGGCGTTCTACGGACCGTTCCGCGAGGCCGCCGACTCGGCTCCTGCGCTGGGCGACCGGCGCGGCTACCAGATGGACCCGGCCAACGGCCGCGAGGCGCTGCGCGAGGCGCTGCTCGACGTCCGCGAGGGCGCCGACATGCTCATGGTCAAGCCGGCGCTGGCCTACGGCGACCTGATCCGCGCGGTCAAGCGCGCCACCCGTCTACCCGTGGCGGCATACAACGTCAGCGGCGAGTATGCGATGGTCAAGGCCGCCGCCGCCGCCGGCTACCTCGATGAGCGCGCGACAGTGCTCGAGATCCTGACTTCGCTGCGCCGAGCCGGCGCCGACACGATCATCACCTACCACGCAAAGGACGCAGCCAGATGGCTAGCAGAGCAGACATGAGCACCCAGCCCGAGCCCGCCGTCGCGTCGGCGCTCGCGGACGTGGCGGACCCCACGCGCCCGACGACCGCGACGCCGAAGCTCCGCAGCCGCAGAGACGGTGCGGCGATCCCGCTCGAGGAGGTCGATCGCAAGCTGCTGAACCTGATGCAGGGCAGCTTCCCGATCGCGCCGCGGCCGTTCCGTCATGTCGCCGAGCAGGGCGGTGTCTCAGAGCTCGAGGTGATCGGGCGGGTCCAGCACCTGCTGGAGAAGCGCATCATCCGCCAGCTCACGCCGATCTTCGACACGCGCGCGCTCGGCTACTCGTCGATGCTCGTCGCCGCCAAGGTCGACCCCGAGCAGCCCCACCGCGCGGCCCAGATCATCAATCGGCATCCTGGCGTCTCTCACAACTACCTGCGCAACCACGAGTTCAACCTGTGGTTCACGATCGC
>JBOGXX010000301.1:0-2500 GCA_050696475.1 Solirubrobacteraceae bacterium
CGCCAAAGCCGCCGGCGCCAAGGCGCTCGAGCAGGCGGTAGCGCCCCAGGACCAGCTCATCGGGACGCGGCCCCTCGCCGGAGCCTGTGATGCGCCGCCGCGCAGGCTCCTGGGCGGCGCGGGCTGACTGGACGAGGGTGCGCGAGGACTCCACCGGCTCCCGCGTTCGCCGCGCGAGGCCGGCCTCCCTGCCGCGAATGGCAGGAAAATACGCACTGACCGAGAAGTTGCAGTCTCGTAAGGGGAGCGGCGGGCAGTCATACTGGGGCCTTCCTAAAGTCCCTGCAAAGGAGCGGTTGGGTTTTGTCGTTCTTTGACGATGACGAGGAGACGGCAGCTCGACCGTCCTCCCGGACAGTGCGTCAGCGTGCGGTGGCCGCCGGTGCGCCGCGACGCCCGCGGCCGAGGCGGCCCTCGCGCTCGGGGCCGGCGGGCCCCGACCAGCGCACGCTGATGATCCGCCGCCTGGCGCTGGTGGGCGCGCTGATCGTAGTCATCATCATCGCTGCGCTCATCATCAGCGCCATCATCAAAAGCGGCAAGCAGCAGGAACTGAAGAGCTACAACCGCGAAGTCAGCCAGCTCGGTCGCGAATCAGTCGAACAGGTCGCCAGCCCGATGTTCACGGCGCTGACAAAGGCGACCAGCAAGCCGGCGCTCGATGTCGAGCAGCAGGTGGATGAACTGCTGACCAAGGCGCAGGCGATCGTGACGCGCACGAAGGCGCTGAGCGTCCCCGGCGAAATGGTCTCCACGCAGCAGGACCTGCTGTTGACGATGGACCTGCGCGCGGAAGGGATGACGAAGCTCGCGGCGCAGCTGCCCACGGCGCTCGGGGGAAAGGCGAAGCAGAAGAGCGCCGAGATCGCGGGGGACATGGAGATCTTTCTCGCCTCCGACGTGATCTACTCGCAGCGCGTGGTGCCGCTGATGCAGGAGCGCCTCGTGGCCAACGGGATCACAGGCCTGGTGAGCGCACAGAGCCGCTTCCTGCCCAACGTGGGCTGGCTGGAAAGCTCGAGCGTGCTCTCGCGGATCAGCGGCCAGGCGGTCTCGAGCAGCTCGACAGGGCTCGCACCGGGGACGCACGGCAGCCAGTTGCTGGGCGTGGGCGTTGGCGCCAACGAACTGCAGCCCGAACCGACGCTCAACCACATCAGCGCCGGCGCGAACCCCACCTTCACCGTGGTCGTCGAAGACTCCGGGGAAAACCCTGAGACCAACGTCAAGGTCGACGTGACGGTGACCGCCGCGGGGAGGAAGTACAAGGCCTCGCACGTGATCGCCTCGACCGAACCGGGGCAGAGGTACAACGCGGAAGTGGCCGTTGCGGGTGTCCCGCAGGGCGCGGCTGCCACGGTGGAAGCGTATGTGGAACCGGTGGCGGGAGAGACCGACGTGGAAAACAACAAGGCCACCTACCTGGCGATCTTCGGCGAATAGGCCCGGCCGGTCCTGGGCCGCGTCCGCACGGCTGCGCCAGCGGCTAAGTTGTGCCGATGCTGGCGTCGATCACCGACACCCAGGGAATCATCGCGATCGCGGCCGCCGCGGTCGCGGCCGCCGCGCTGCTGGGGTGCCTGTTCCTCGGCGCGAGCCTGCGCCGCCTGCGCCGCGCCCAGCGACTGGTGCTCGGCGAGCACGGCGAGCACGACGTGGTCGACCACGCGGCCGCGCTGCAGGAGGCCTTCCAGGCACTGGGGTCCTATGTGGAGCAGACGGCGACGCGCCTCGACGGTCGTCTGGCGAGCGTCGAGGCGGCTCTGCGCGGGCGGATCGCACATCGCGCGCTGGTGCGTTATGACGCCTACAACGAGCTCTCCGGCCACCAGTCGATGTCGATCGCCCTGCTCGACGACGAACACTCGGGGATCGTGCTCTCCTGCATCCACCATCGCGACCAGGCGCGCGTGTACGGCAAGCAGGTGCACGATGGACGCGGCGAACTGGAGCTCTCCCCTGAGGAGGCCGAGGCCGTGCGGCTGGCGCTCGCCGCCTCCCCTGAAGGGGTGTCCGCGGATGAACACCCGGCCTGAGCTCGGCGGCGGGCGTCCTCGCGTCGGCTATCTGGGTCCGGCGGGAACGTTCAGCGAGGAGGCTCTGCTCGCGAGCGCCGCGCAGGACGCGGTCGAGCCGGTTGCCATGGCGAGCATCTACGACGCCGTGATGGCGCTGCGCGACGGCGAGCTCGAGTGGGCGATCGTGCCGATCGAGAACTCGCTCGAGGGATCGATCAACGTGACGCTGGACCTGCTCGTAGAGAGGGCCGGCGAGGTTGCGATCGTCGGCGAGGCGCTGCTGCGCGTGAGCCATTCCCTGATCGGCGTGAGCGCGGTGGCGCTCGAGGAGATCGACACGGTGCTCACCCATCCTCAGGTCCCCGGTCAGTGCACCGCCTTCCTGCGCGGCGAGCTCGCACACGCGCGCGTCGTACCCGCGGCCTCCACTGCAGAGGCGGTGCGAACGGTTGTGGCGGAGGGCAGGACCGGCCAGGCCGCTC
>JBOGXX010000302.1:0-8006 GCA_050696475.1 Solirubrobacteraceae bacterium
CCCCCGCACCGGCCGCCCAAACCCCTTTCGCTCGGCGCGCCGGCCGGCGGCGCTGCTCGCGCTCACCGCCGCCTTCCTGTGCGGCTCGTTCGCCGCCGGATCCCGCGCCGAGGCCGCGCCGGCCTACGCCGCGCACGAGATCCTCGTCAGGTACGCCCCCGCGATCGTCCACGCCGGCGAGGCGCGGACGGGCAACGCCCCGGCGCGGGCGGCGCCAGGCGCCCGCACGAGACTGCTGGGTCTGCCGCCCGGCGAGAGCGTCGCAACCGCGCTGCGCCGCCTGCGCGGAACGCGCGGTGTGCAGTGGGCGGTCCCCGACTACACCGCCCGCATCGCCGGCGCATGGATCCCCGACGACGCAGGAGAGGCCCACGAACCGGGCGGCTGGCAGCAGCTGCAATGGAACTTCGACGACGCGCCCTTCGGCGTCAACGCCCCCGAAGCCTGGGCGAACCTGATCGCCGACGGGCATTCCGGCGGCCAGGGAGTGACGGTCGCCGTCCTCGACACCGGCGTCGCCTACGCCAATCGCGGCCGCTTTCGCCGCTCGCCCGACCTGAACCGCTACACGTTCGTCAAAGGCTATGACTTCATCGCGAAAGACCCCTACGCCAACGACCGCAACGGACATGGGACGTTCGTCGCCTCGACGATCGCCGAGGCAACCGACAACGGCGAAGGCCTCACCGGCCTCGCCTACGGCGCGCGGATCATGCCGGTGCGAGTGCTCGACGGGGCGGGCGAAGGCGAAGCCTCGACGATCGCCGAAGGCGTGATGTTCGCGGTCAAGCACCACGCGCAGGTGATCAACCTCAGCCTCGAGTTCTCCCCGGGCGTCACCGCAGCCGACATCCCGGAGCTGCTGGAAGCGCTCCGCTATGCCCACCGCCACAACGTGCTCGTCGTGGCCGCCGCCGGCAACGAGGGCGACCGCTCGGTCGACTACCCCGCCAGAGCGCCCTACGTGGTCGCCGTGGGCGCCACGACCGAACACGGCTGCCTGGCGGACTACTCCAACTACGGCCCCGAGCTGACGCTCGTGGCGCCCGGCGGAGGCGCCGACGCGGAGCTCCCCGGCGACCCCAACTGCCACCCCGAAGGCCCTCCCGGCAGGGACGTCTTCCAGGTCACCCTGACCGGACGCTCGTACTCCAGATTCGGGATCCCGAACGGTTATGAAGGCACATCGATGGCCACCCCGCACGTGACCGCGACGGCCGCGTTGATCATCGCCAGCGGCGTGCTCGGCGCGCATCCGACGGTTGCGCAGATCACCGCGCGCCTGCAGGACACCGCGACCAAGCTCGGAGGCGGCGGCGACGAACGCTACTACGGCGCCGGTCTCCTCAACGCGGGCGCCGCCACGGCGCCGGGCGGCCCCGGCGCCGTGGGGTAGACAGCGGTGGCGAGCACGATCCCACAGGGGGCGCAGCCGCCCAGCAGCTGTGACTTGGCCGTCGTGGGTGGCGGGATCCTCGGCTTGGCGGTGGCGCGCGAGCTGATCCGCCGTAGTCCACGGGCGTCCGTGTGCGTGCTCGAGCGCGAGCGCGAGATCGCCACGCATCAGACCGGTCACAACTCCGGCGTGATCCACGCGGGCGTCTACTACGTTCCGGGCTCGCTGAAGGCGCGGCTGTGCGTCGAGGGCGCTCGCGAGCTGTACGAGTACTGCGAGCACCGGGGCATCTCCAACGAGCGCTGCGGGAAGGTGATCCTCGCCACCGAGCGCTCCGAGCTGGAGCGGCTGGGCGAGCTCGAGCGACGGGGTCACGCAAATGGCGTGCCGGGCCTGCGCCGCCTCGACGGCGCAGGGATCGAGAGGCTCGAGCCGCACGCCCGCGGCATCGCCGGGCTCCACTCGCCCGAGACGGGCATCGCCGACTTCCCCGCCGTCGCCCGATCCTACGCCCGGGACGTTCTCGAGGGGGGCGGCTCCGTGGCCAGCGACTGCGAGGTGCTGGACGTTGGCGTGCAGGGACGATCGCTGCGACTCACCCACCCTCACGGCGCCACCGTCGCCGGACACGCCGTCTTCTGCGCGGGCGCCTGGGCGGATCGCCTCGCCGTGGCCGCCGGCGCCGACCCCGACCCACGGATCGTGCCGTTCCGCGGCGCGTACCTGCGCCTGCTGCCCCACCGCCGGCAGCTGGTGCGCTCGCTGATCTACCCCGTGCCCGACCCTTCGCTGCCGTTCCTGGGCGTGCACCTGACCCGCCACGTCCACGGCGAGGTTCTGATCGGGCCGACCGCGCTGCTGGCCGGCGCTCGTGATGCCTACCGACTCACGACCGTGCGCCAGCGGGACCTGCTCGAGACGCTCGGCTGGCCCGGCACGTGGCGGATGCTCTCCAAGTGGTGGAGCACCGGCGTGAGCGAGCTGCGCCACGCAGCGCTGCGCTCCGCGTTCGTCCGCGCCGCAGCGCGCTACGTGCCCGAGCTGCAGCTGGCCGACGTCCAGCCCGCCTTCGCCGGGGTGCGAGCGCAGGCGCTGGCGCGCGACGGAACGCTCGTGGACGACTTCGTCTTCTCGCACACCGAGCGCGCGCTGCACGTGCGCAACGCGCCCTCGCCCGCCGCCACCTCGTCGCTCGCGATCGCCCGCCACGTCGCCGATGAGGCGCAGCGCGCGTTCGGACTCGCCGCGTGAACGCGCATCTCTCGGAATTCCGCCCTGGCTGTAGGATTGGCGAACTCAGAAACACGGTCTCAAGGCGAACGAATCGCTTCAGCGAGGGCAGATTGATGCGCAGGATGCGCACGGTGGCTGTGCTTTGCACATTGTTGGCGGTCACACTCGCGCCCGCGGCGCAGCGGTCCTCCGCTGCGGAAATGCCCGGGTCGGAGACCACCGCCTCGGGGGGAGACCTGCGCACCGGGTGGTATCCGAATGAGCCGTCGATCACACCGGAACTACTCAGTGGGGGCACCTTCGGACGCCTGTGGGCGACGCCCGTGGAAGGCCAGGTCTACGCCCAGCCGCTGCTCGATGACGGGACTCTGCTGGTCGCCACGGAGGCGAACCGCCTCTACGGCCTGAACCCGGCCACCGGCGCCCTCAAGTGGTCGCAGAGCCTCGGCGAACCATGGGATCCCGGCGAAATCAGCTGCGCCGACCTCGCGCCCCAGGTGGGCGTGACCGCCACGCCCGTGATCGACGAAGAAACGCACATCGCCTACCTGACATTCAAGGCCTACACGGAAAAAGGAAAGGACCCGGAGTGGTTCATGGACGCCGTCAGCGTCTCCAACGGCGAACAGCAGCCGGGGTTCCCCGTTCTGCTGGGAGGCAGCGCGCAGAACGCACCGGGCCAGGAATTCAAGCCGGGCACGCAGTTGCAGCGTCCCGGCCTGCTGCTGATGGAAGGGGTCGTATACGCGGGCTTCGGCTCGGACTGCGACACGCCGCCCTGGCAGGGCTGGGTGTTCGGCGTCTCGACCGCGGGCACGATCAAGGCCCGCTGGGTCGCCGACGAGAGCGGCGACGGTGCCGGCATCTGGCAGTCGGGGTCGGGGCTCGCATCCGACGGCCCCGGCACGATCCTGCTGAGCACCGGCAACGGCGGCGCGCCGTCGACACCCACACCAGGCAAGAAACCACCGGGCAACCTCGGCGAGTCGATCGTGCGGCTGGACGTCCAGCCCGACGGCTCACTGAAGGCGGTGGACTTCTTCGCGCCGTACAACGCCACCTATCTCGACAGTTGGGACGCCGACTTCGCCTCCGGCGGCGTCACCGCGCTGCCCGAAGAATACTTCGGCACCCCGAGCGTCCCCCATCTGGCGGTGGCGGTGGGCAAGGACGGCTACGTGTATCTGCTCAACCGCGATGAACTCGGGGGCATCGGTCAGGGTCCCGCGGGCTCTGACGACGTGGTCCAGCGCATCGGCCCCTACGGCGGCGTCTGGTCGCGACCGGGCGTGTGGCCCGGGGAAGGCGGCTGGGTCTACATCCCCACCGCCTCAGGCGGCACCAGCGCCTCGGGGTCCGCGGGCAACCTGCAGGTCTACGAGTACGGCCTCTCGGGCAGCGGCGCCCCCTCGCTCTCACTCCAGGCGACCTCCGCCGAAGCGTTTGGCTTCTCCTCGAGCGCACCGGTCATCACCTCCGACGGAACCCTTCCCGGCTCCGCGCTCGTCTGGATCGTCTGGGCGCCCAACGGCGGAGGAGTAGGCGCGCAGCTGCGGGCTTACGACCCGATCCCGGTGCACGGCGAACCGGTCCTGCTCTGGAGCGCGCCGACCGGCACCTCGGCCAAGTTCGCGGTGCCCGGGGTCGGCGCCGGACGCCTGTATGTCGGCACCCGCGACGGCCACGTGCTCGCGTTCGGCTCGCCCGTGACGCCGATCCTCAGCGGATCGCCGACGGTCTTCCCGACGACGACCCTCGGCTTGTCCTCGGAAACGAAGCTGACGCTCACCGCAACCGAACCGCTCACGCTCTCGAGCCTGAAATCGAGCTCTGCGCAGTTCGTGATCGGCACGCCCTCCCACAGCTTGCCCGACACGCTCGCCACCGGCCAGACCGTCGAAGTGCCGATAACCTTCTCCCCGACCGAGTCCGGGCCGCTCGGCGCGACGCTCACGGCGACGACGAGCGCGGGCGAGACGGTGAGCTTCGGCCTCTCCGGCAGCGGTCAGAGCGCCGTCGCGAAGCTCGAAGCGACGCCCGTGGTCGTGACGTTCCCCGGCACCACCGTCGGCCAAGAGGCCTCCGCCGCGGCGACGTTCCGCAATGTTGGCGGCGAACCGCTGAGCATCAACCGCGTGCAGCTGCCCTCCGCGCCGTTTGCCGCCGAAGCCGACAGCGTGCCGGCCCCGGAAACCACGATCGCGCCCGGTGAATCGACCACGATCACCGTCACCTTCACACCGACGACTCCTGGAGAGTTCAGCGGTGAGATCAGCCTCGAAACAACCGCCGGCACCGAAGCCGTCGGCCTCTCCGGAAGCGCCGGACTGCCAGGCGCCCTCGAAGTCAAAGGCGAATCGCTGGAATACGGCAAGGTGCCCGTCGGATCCAGCAAGCCCGAGAGCTTCACGATCACCAACACAGGCGGCACCGCGGTCCCGATCACGACGTCAAAGCCGCCGATCGGCGGCGAGTTCACGGCCACCACCTCCCTCTCGGAGGGCACGACGATCGCACCCGGCGAAACACTCACGGAGACCGTCAAGTTCACGCCCACCAAACCTGGACCTGAAAGCGCCGTGTGGCGGATCAACGGCCAAGACACGTCCGGGCTGCACGAAGTGAAGCTCACCGGGGAAGGCGTCGCACCCGCGAAGCTCGAATCGTCCACCAACTCGCTCGAACTCGGCTCGACGTCTGTCGGCAGCGAGCTGACCGGCGAGGTAACGTTCAAGAACGGCGGCGGCGAACCGCTGAGCATCGAGCACCTGGGACTCCCGGCCGCCCCGTTTGCGCTCGAGAGCGTCCCGGCCTCGGGGACGGTCATCGAGCCTGGCAACGCGATCGCTGTGACGGTGACGTTCGAGCCGACCGCCGCGGGAAGCGCCAGCGCTGAAATCGGCCTGGAAACGAGCGCCGGGGACGCCGTCGTGGAGCTGTCCGCGAGCTCATTCCTGGCGGCTCCCGGGACCTTGCCCGGCCCGCCGTCGCTCGGCCTGGTGTCAGCGCTCGGCGAAACCCTCTCCTTCTCGGAAGTCCGGGAAACGCGCCCGAGCCTCACGCGCCTGCAGTTCCGCGCCCGCTCCTCAGGCACGGCGCGCGGGCGGGAGATGATCCTCAGCTACACGCTCTCGACCCAGGCGAAGGTCGATCTCTCCGTTGACCGTCAGACGAAGAGCCACCACTGCACGCACGGCGTGCGGACGTGCCATCGATGGACCCCCACGGCGCTGAGGCGCAAGGTCTCCGGCCACCGGGGAGCAAACAGGCTGGCGTTGAGCGTCTCGAGGCTCGCCGCCGGCAGCTATCGGCTGGCGGCCACGCCGATCGCGCCCTCGGGGCTGGCAGGCGCTACACGGTACGTGCGCTTTCACAGACCCGACTAGCCAGCGCAGCGCTGCTGAGGCCGCGTGCAGCCAGGCCACAGCAGGGCCCGCCTCTACAGCTCGAACGCGGTGCGGCCGCCGCAGTCCACCAGGTCCTGGAGCAGCGCGCGACCGTCATCGATCACCGGGCCCCCGTGCGCGAGCAGGAGGTGCTCGAAATCCAGCTCCGCGAGCAGGCGCTCGAGCGCGTCCAGCAGGCCTCGCTTGGTGGCCGGGGGGTCGTCCATCAGCGAGTCCGGCACGAACCCGAGCGGGCCGCCCTGACCGGGCACGCCGCCGCGCACCACGCCGTCGGCTATCACGAGCGCCACCTTTCCACGCACGTGCAGGGCGGTCTCGTCGGAACAGATCGCGCCGAGCTCGCAGGCCACCACGTCACCCGGAAGGACGTCCCCCACCTCGAAGCCGCGTACAGGCTCACCCACGGAGAACTCGTGCAGGCCGGCCGCGTTGCAATGCACCGAGCACCCGAAGCGCTCTACGAAGCGCCCCGACTCGCGGTAGTGGTGGCGGTTGGAGAGGAGGATCGCTGTTGGCTGGACGTCGCGCCCGGCGAACCAGTCCAGCCCCTCCGGCGCCGGCACCAGCGGGTCGAACAGCACGCCCTCCCGCTCAAGCCAGTAGGAGGACACCTCCGCGCCGATCCTCGGGTGGCGCGTCCTCCAGTGAAAGAGCCCCGGAAGAACCTCTTGCATGATCGACAGCCTACCCCCCGGCACGAGCCGCGAGCGCGTGCCCGATCACGTCGGCCATCTCAGCGCGAAAGCGCTCCTTGCCGAACCGCACGGCGTTCTCACGCGCCAGCTCCGGGTCTAGCTCCAGCTCCTCGAAGCGCTCGATCGCGGCCACCATACCGTCGACGCTCTGCTCCTCGAAGAGCACGCCGGTGCGGCCGTCGAGCACGGACTCGCTCGCCCCCCCCACCCCGTAGGCGATCACCGGCAGGCCGGCCGCCTGAGCCTCGACGGGCACGATCCCGAAATCCTCCTCGCCCGGAAACAGCAGCGCTCGGGCGCCGGCCAGCAGCCGGTCGCGCGCCGGCTCTGAGACCTTGCCCAGGAAGCTGATCCCGTCTGCGCCAAGCGCGCGCGTCGCGTCGAGCGCACGGCCGTCGCCGGCGACGTCGAGGCTCCTGCCGAGACGAGCGCACGCCGCGACGGCGAGGTCGACGCGCTTATAGGGGACGACACGACCGAAGACGAGGTAGCGCCCATCGGGCTCCCGGCGCTCGATCCGGAAGAAGTGATCCACGTCGACGGGCGGATGAACGACCTCGGCCGGGCGCCCGTAATAGCGTTGGATGCGCTCGGCCACGTGACGGGAGTTGGCCACGAACACATCCGGGCCGCTCGCGCCCGCGAGATCCTCGCGGCGCAGCCACGCCAGCAGCGGCGGCAGCACCACACGCATCGCGAGGCCAACCTCCTCGCCCTCGAGGAAGTCCTCCTCCCACGCATAGCGCATCGGCGTGTGGCAGTAACAGACGTGCAGCGCCGTCTCGGGTGCGCGCACGTTCTTCGCACACGCGTGGCTGCTCGAGAGCACGAGGTCGAAGCCCGACAGATCGAAGGAACGGAAAGCGCGGTTCATCAGTGGCAGCAGCTTCGGGTAGTGACGCGCCGCGCCCGGCAGCCGGCTCAGGAACGAGCCGTGGACGGGACGCTCGGTGATCTTTGCCGGCCACGGCGCGGGATCGTAGACCGAGGTGAACAGCTCAGCCTGGGGGAACATCTCGAGCAGCTCCAGCACGACCTGCTCGGAGCCGCCCGGGATCGTGAGCCAGTCGTGGACGACGGCCACCCGTGGAAAGCGCGCGCGCAACCCGTCGAGCAGCGGCTGGCCAGCCGTTTGAGCTCCTGGGGGCACCGATCCGAGACTACAACCACGACGCCTGGGATCATCACCGCTGATGTCCGACTCGCACACTCTCCGTGGCCGCGACATCGTATGCGTGGGGTTCGCCGACTGGGAGACCGAGCTGTGGACCAACC
>JBOGXX010000303.1:0-4295 GCA_050696475.1 Solirubrobacteraceae bacterium
GCGGGCGCGGCGCAGGCGGCGGGCATCGAGCTGATGCGCGGCCTTCGCACGGTAGCTGCCACCGACGCGCTGGTGGCGCTCAGGCAAGGCTATGCGGCGGTAACGCTCGCCTCCGTCGACGCCACCAAGTTCCCAGCCAACTATCACTGGCCCAGCGACACTCCGGAGAACCTCGACTGGGGCACGCTCGAGCGCGCGTTCGCGGTCACCGAGGGTTACGTGCGCGCCGGTTCGTGAGAAGCCCGCCGGCTGAGCCAGGGTGAGCTTGGTCCCGGTGGGACGCTGCCGCGCTCGAGCAGCTTGCGCAGGACCGACTCGGCCCTCGCGGCCGGCCTCGAGCGGGCACTGCTCAGTTGGAAACGATCGAGCTCCGGCGCTGCCCGAGGGCCTCTGCGGCCACCCCGAGCTCGAGGTCGTGATCGGCGGCGTCGTGCTCGTCGGCCAGGCGCATGCTCTCCACCAGGTTCGCCTGCTCCCTCAGCGAGCGGCGTTCGATCAGCGGCTGCACGAGACCGCGAACGGCGATCAGCGGTCCGACCCAGCGCGGCGCCCAGACCCGCGCGGAGCGCCGCTGGATCCCGCGCTCGATCGCGTCCACGGCCCTGGCGACGGGGATCGGGTCGCGCAGGAAGGCGGGCGTGCGCGAGTTCAGCCGCTGAGCGGCGGGCTGGGCGTAGCTGGCTTTGACGAGATCGGTGTCGATGAAGCCGAAGTAGGCGCAGCCGACGCGTGCGCCGCTCGGCGCGGTCTCCATCCGCAGCGCGTCGCTCAGCGCCTCCACGCCGGCCTTGCTCGCCGTGTAGGGGCCCATCAACGGCGCGTGCGCCACAGCGCTGAGCGAGGCGATGTTCAGCAGATAGCCGCGGCGCGCGGAGATCTGCTCGATCACCGCACGATTGGTGCGCCATACGCCGAGGAAGTTCACCGCCAGCGTCCGCTCCACCTCCGCGACCGGCGCGCCCGCCAGCGTGCCGCTGAATGCCAGCCCCGCGTTGGCGATCGCCACGTCGATCCCGCCGAAGCGCGCAACCGCCGCGGCCACCGCAGCCTCCAGCGCCTCGAGGTCGGTGACGTCGACCTCGACCGACAGCGAACGCGCCTCGCCGAGGCGCCGTGCGAGCGCTTCCAGGCGCTCGGGCTCGAGTCCCGCGAGCACGACGTTCGCGCCCTTCGCGTGCAGACGCTGCGCCGTGGCTGCGCCGATCCCGCGTGCGGCTCCGGTGATGAACACCGTGCGCCCGCGGACATCGAAGCTCTCCGTGCTCGGGCTGCTCACGGCGCCGATCATACACCGCGCCGGCGAGCCGCCAACGCGATGCCCATCCTTCTCGACATGCTGTCAGGGCCCGGCGCACGAGATCCGCGTGATTCGGTGGTGTGTCCGGCGCCGGCCGGCTCAGAAGCGGGCGGCGCAGACCGGCTCAGAAGCGGGCGGCGCGGACCGGCTCAGGAGCGGGCGGCGCAATGCTCCTCGAGGAGCGTCACGAGCAGCTGCCACATGTTCGTGACGCTCGAGGCGTACACGTGCTCGCGCGGCGTGTGCGCCTCGCGGATGCGGGGGCCGAAGGAGACGGCATCGAGGTCTGGGGTCTTGGCCAGCAGCGCGCCGCACTCGAGGCCGCCGTGGACGATCTCGATCTTCGGCGCTGTGCTGTGCACGCGCTCGTAGGCGCGCGCGGCGGCGGCGAGCAGCGGCGAGTCAGACCTCGGCTCCCAGCCGGGGTATCCGCCCTCGGACTCGGCGCTCGCCCCACACTGCGCGGCAACCCGCTCGACGCGCGCGATGACCCCCGCGAGGACCTCAGCGCTGACGCTGCGGGCGCTGGTTTGAACCTCGACGCGCGCGCCGTCGGTGGCGACGATCGCGAGGTTGATCGACGTGCCGACGGTGCCGGGGAAGTCCTCGCTCATCGCCAACACCCCATGCGGCAGCTCGCGCAGCAGGCCCAGCAACCTGTCCGATGCTCCCACCTGCGAGGCCTCCTGCAAAGGCCGTCGGAGGTCTCGCAGCGCGAGCGCCAGCCCGGGCTCCTGCGGCCACCGCCCCGCGAGCTCGGCGCCGAACTCCGAAGCGAGCTCCTGGGCGCGCTGGACCGTCGCCTCCGCGATCGCCAGACGTGCGCTCGCCGCCAGCGGAATCGCGTTGTGGGCGGTGCCGCCGCTCAGCGACACCAGGCGCAGCCGCACCCCGCGCTCGCTCAGCTGGTCGATCGCGCCGACCAGCAGCTTGATCGCGTTGGCGCGGCGTTCGTGGATCTGAACTCCGCTATGGCCACCCGTGAGCCCGGACACGCTCAGCTCGACGGCGTTCCAGCCGGCGCCCAGGGGCTGGCGCTCGAGCGCGAGGCGGATCCTGACGTCGGCTCCGCCGGCGCAGCCGACGATCAGAGCGTCGTCGTCCTCGCTGTCGAGGTTGATCAGCGAGCGCGCGCGGAGCATCGCCGGGTCGAGCGCGAGCGCCCCGTGCAGGCCGGTCTCCTCTTCGACGGTGAACAGCAGCTCCAGCGGGCCGCAGCGGAGGCCCGGCTCGCTCAGCAGCGCGAGCGCAGCGGCGACCCCGATGCCGTTGTCGGCGCCCAACGTCGAGTCGCGCGCGGAGATCCGCTCGCCGTCGCGCTGCACGAGGATCGGGTCGCGGGTGAAGTCGTGCTGCACGCCCGCGGCACTGTCGCAGACCATGTCCAGGTGCGCCTGGACCGCGACCGGCTCGCGCGCCGGCACGCCGTCGCGGGCCGGCACCCGCACGAGCGCGTTGCCGCGCTCGTCGCGCAGGAACTCGCCGCCGTGGGCCTCCGCGACCGCCTTCACGTATTCGCGTGCGGCCGCCTCGTGCCCGGGCGGGCGCGGGATCGCGTTCAGCGCGGCGAAGTGGCGCCAGAGCTCGACCGGCTCGAGTCCGGCATAGGGGTCGCGGTTGGCCATGCGCGGGCCACGATAACGACGCCCGGCCGCGCCCGAGCGTGGCTATGAGGTGAGCGATCGCACGGTGCTGCGTCTGCTGAAACTGTTGGGGTAGAACGACACCGTCGCCGCCGCGATCAAGCGCTCCACGGCGAGTGGAACTACCACGCTGCCGCGGCTGGCTGTGTCATGTCGTGCAGGCAGTCACTCGACGCGCGGTTTGAAGTCAGGCCAACGCAACCCTCCGTCTTCGGGGTCGCGCCCAAGGGAGCGACGCAGCGGGCGCCGGCGTACGGCGCAGCCGGCAATCTCGATTGCGCTGTCGAGCGTTGAGCCAAGCGCAAACGGGATCGTGGTCCGCTAAATCTCCGCGCGCGCAGAGGCCGGTGGGGCCGAAACAGCGGGCGTGGATCCTGCGGGCCATACGAGAACGGGTCCGCGGACAGTGAGGATGACATCCGAGCCGAGCGGGAGTTCATTGCCTCCCTGGGTGCGTACGATCAGCGACTGATCGTTGTGTTCTTGTCCGAGCTTTACGCGTAGGACGGCGTCGTGTCCGTGGTAGCCCGACCCCACGATCGTGCCGGTGAGGCCGGTTGTGCCGTGTGCCGGGTGCAGCTGAATCTGCTCGGGGCGCACGAGGACTGTGGCGGGGCAGGACATGCGCGGCGGTGCGCCGTGCCAGTGTGCGGTGAGCTTCCCGAGCGGGGTATCGACGAGTGTGCCTTCGATGGTTCCCTCGAACAGGTTGGCCTCGCCGATGAAGCGTGCGAGCTGATCGTCGAGAGGCCTGGCATATAGGTCTTGGGGGGTGGCGTACTGCGCGATCGTGCCGCCACGTAGGACGGCGACGAGGTCGGCCAGTGAGAGCGCCTCGTCCTGGTCGTGGGTGACCAGCAGCGTCGTTGTGGCGGATTCGCGCAGGATGCTCGCGACGTCTTCGCGGACGCTCGCGCGCAGGTTCGCATCCAGCGACGCGAACGGCTCGTCCAGCAGCACGACCTCGGGTTTGATGGCAAGCGCGCGGGCCAGCGCGACACGCTGCTGCTGGCCGCCGGAGATCTGATGCGGATACCTGCCGGCCTGCGAGCCCAGCTGGACGAGCTCGAGCATGTCCATGGCCCGCTTATCCCGAGCCGCCGCGTCAACACCGCGCAGCCGCAGCCCAAAGGCCACGTTCTGCCTGACAGTCATGTGCGGGAAGAGCGAGTACGCCTGGAACACCATGCCCATGTCCCGCTTGCTGGCGGGTAGCCGGGTGATGTCGCGGCCGCCCACGGATATCGTGCCGCCGTCGGCGTCCTCCAGGCCGGCCACCAGCCGCAGCGTGGTGGTCTTGCCGCAGCCCGACGGGCCGAGCAGCGTGACGAGCTCGCCGGCGTGCACGGTGAGGT
>JBOGXX010000304.1:0-4941 GCA_050696475.1 Solirubrobacteraceae bacterium
CGCGCTCGCTGCGCGCGGACATCGCGTCACCGCGCTCGACCGCGACCGCGAGCTGCTTGCAGCGCTGCGTCAGCGCGCCGGCGCGATCCCCGTGGAGACGGTCTGCGCGGACGCGCGGACGTTCGCGCTCGAGCGTCGCGACTTCGCCGTCTGCCTCGTGCCGATGCAGACCATCCAACTGCTCTCAGGCAGCGACGGGCGCCTCGCGTTCCTGCGCCGGGCTCGCGAGCATCTGCGACCCGGAGGGCTGCTCGCGTGCGCGATCGTCACCGACATCCAACCGTTCGACTGCGCCGCCGGAGACTTCGGCCCGGAGCCCGACGTCGTGCACCGCGATGGCCTCGACTACGTCAGCCGCCCCACCGGCCTGCGCATCTCCGACACCAGCATTCGGATCGAGCGCCGGCGCAGCATCCTCGCCAAAACGCCACGCGCGGCCACGCGCGGGCGAAAGGCGGGCGCGCACGCGCGGATGACACTGGATGTGATCGAGCTAGACCGCCTCACCGTGGCGCAGCTACTGGCGGAGGGAGAACAGGCCGGCCTGAGCGGCGCCGGCAGCCGCACGATCCCGCCGACGCTCGAGCACGTCGGCAGCCAGGCGGTGCTGCTGCGTGCCTGAGATCGCCCAATCATTCCCGGGGCGCGCACGCGTGTTGCGCGCCTGCGCGCTGTATCCAGACCTGATGAACATCTACGCCGACCGCGGCAACCTGATCTTGCTCGAGCGCCGCTGCGCCTGGCGCGGGATCGGCTTTCAGCTCTCCGGCAGCGGTCTCGGCGAGCCGCTCGACGGCGAGCAGCACGACCTCTTCTACATCGGCGGCGGCCAGGATCGCGACCAGCGGCTGTGCGCCGAGGACCTGATCCAGACCAAGCGCGAGGCCCTGCGCGCCGCCGCCGCGCGAGATGCCGTGGTGCTCGGCGTCTGCGGCGGCTACCAGCTGCTCGGTCACTCCTACACCCTCGGCCAGGAGGTCGTCCCCGGCGTCGGGCTGCTCGACGTGAGGACCGTGCGCGGGAGCGGCCCGCGCCTGATCGGCAACGTCGCGATCGAGGTCGCGCTCGAGGGCGGCTCCGACCAGGTGCTGGCCGGCTTTGAGAACCACGGCGGGCGTACGCAGCTCGGCGTCGGGCAGGCGCCGCTGGGGCGGGTGCTCGAGGGTCGCGGCAACGACGGGCGAAGCGGCCTCGAGGGCGCGCGCGCCGCCAACACGATCGGCACCTACCTGCATGGGCCGCTGCTGCCCAAGAACGTCTGGTTCGCCGACTGGCTGATCGCCCGCGCGCTCGCGCTCGACCCCGCCGAGCTGGCCCCGCTGCCCGACGAGCTCGAGCGCCGGACGCACCTCAGCGCGCGCCACGCTGCCGGCGTGTAGCGGGCTCGCGCTCGGTCCGCCGGAAGACAGACCTGCGCGAGGCGCGCTCCAAGAGCGCCTCGCAAACTCGACAATCGCGCGCCGCGCGGCAACGGCCGGTCGCCTAGGGTCGCCTCAGCGATGAATCTCTCCGAGTATCAGCGCCGCTCGCGCCGCACCGCTGAGTATCCCCGTGAGGCGTGGCTCACCTACCCCGCGCTCGGGCTCGCCGGGGAGGCGGGCGAGGTCGCCGAGCACGCCAAGAAGGCGATCCGCGACGACGCCGGAAAAGTCAGCGACGAGCGCCGCGCCGCGATGGCCGGGGAGCTGGGTGACGTGCTCTGGTATGTCTCGCAGCTCGCCTGGGAGCTCGGTCTCGAGCTCGAGGAGATCGCCGAGGGGAACCTCGCGAAGCTGCTCTCCAGGCAGCGCCGCGGCGTCCTCTCCGGCAGCGGCGACGACCGCTGAGGGCGGACGCGACGCCCAACGCCGGGCTGACCCAGCGCTGCTGCGAGCCGATCCGGGAACGGACGCGACGACTGCCAGGATGGAGATGTGCCCTGTGATCCGGACATCGCCGACGTCCACCCCGATGACCTCAGCGTCCCCGACGAGCTGAGCCGTCGCAAGCTGCGCTCGCGCCTCGCGATCGCGCTCGGCCTGATGCTCCTCGTCGTCGCCGTCCTGACCCTGACGCCGGGCCTCAGCGGGCTGCGCACACGTCTGGCGCACGCGAGCCCTGGCTGGATCGCGCTGGGGGCGCTGCTGAAGCTGATCTCCGGCTTTGGCTACGTGGCCGTCTTTCGCATGACCTTCTGCCGGCGCATGAGCTGGCGCGTCAGCACCCAGATCGGGATGTCGGAGTTCGGCGCGAACGCGCTGCTTCCAACCGGCGGCGCCGGCGGTCTCGCGCTCGGCGCCTGGGCGCTCAAACGCGGCGGCATGCCCGGCGAGGAGATCGCCAAGCGCACCGTCGCGTTCTTCCTGCTCACCAGCCTGCCCAACGTGATCGCCGTGATCCTGCTCGGGGTGGCGTTCGCCGTGGGGGCGCTCGGCGGCGAGTCGGACCTGCTGCTCACAGCGCTGCCCGCCGCAATCGCCGCGGGCGCCGTGCTAGGCACGATCGCCGGCGGGCGGCTCGCCCGCCGCTACGAACGGCGCAAACTCGAGTCCGGCCGGCATCTTCGCTCCACGCGGGCGCTCGCCGCCGTCAAGGGCCTCGCCGCGCTCGCCGACGGAGTCGACGACTCGCTGGCGCTGCTGCGCGAGGGCAACGCGACCCTGATCGCCGGCCTGCTCGCCTACCTCGTCTTCGACGTGCTGATCCTCTGGGCGGGCTTTCACGCACTCGGCGCGAGCCCGCCGCTCGCGATCCTCGCGCTCGCCTACCTGATCGGCGAGCTCGGCGGCCTGATTCCCGTCCCCGGCGGTCTCGGCGGCGTCGACGCCGGCCTGCTCGGGACGCTCGTGCTCTACCACGTCTCCATCACCTCCGCGGCAGGCGCCGTGCTCGTCTACCGCGCGATCGCACTCGGCGTGCCCGCTGTCGTCGGCGCGATCGCGTTCACCGCGCTGCGAAGGACCCTGCGCGACGAGGCCCAGCAGGTCTCCGTCTGCGCGCCGCAGAGCGAGATGGAGATCATCGGCGTCGGCCGCGCACGCATCCAGCACGCACCGCGCCAGCCTGCCCCGCGCTGAGAGAGGCGCCGCTCAGGCGCCCTCCAGGGCGAAGCGGGCGAAGCGCTCAGCCAGCCTCGCGGGCACGAGCGCGTGGACGCGCACGCCCTCGGCGGTGTCCTCGCGCGTGACCTCGCCCGCCAGCTCGTGCAGCTCCGCCAGGCTGCCACCGTCCGCGTAGGGCACCAGCAGCTCCAGTGGGCGCAGCGTGTGTGCGAGCTCATGCTCGATCCGCTCTCCCAGCCGCTCGAGCCCCTCGCCGCCGCTGGCACTGACCAGCACCGCGTCGGGGTGGCGCAGGCGCAGCTCCTCGCGCGCCTGCTCCTCGAGCAGGTCGACCTTGTTCAGAACCAGCACCCGCGGGGTCTCCCCGGCGCCGATCTGCTCCAGGGTCTCCTCCACCGAGCGCTGCATGATCTCCCGCTGGTGCTCCGGCGCGGAGGCGTCCAAAACGTGCGCCAGGAGCTCCGCCCGGCTGGTCTCCTCGAGCGTCGCCGCGAACGCATCCACGACCTGGTGGGGGAGCTTGGAGATGAAGCCCACCGTGTCCGTGAGCAGATAGGAGCGGCCCGTCAGCTTCAGCGTGCGCGTCGTCGGATCGAGCGTATGGAACAGGCGATCGCGGACCTCGACCTGCGACCCCGTCATCGCGTTCAGCAGCGTCGACTTGCCCGCGTTGGTGTAGCCCACCAGCGCGATCGTCGGCAGCGCCGCGCGCTCGCGCTCGGCGCGCTGGACCGCACGCGTGCCCTTGACGTGCTCAAGGCGTTTGCGCAGCACCGCGATACGGTTGCGCGCCAGCCGTCGATCGGTCTCGATCTGCGTCTCCCCCGGGCCCCTCGTGCCGATCCCGCCACCCAGGCGCTCCAGGTGACTCCACAGCCCCCGCATGCGCGCCAGGTTGTACTCCAGCTGCGCCAGCTCCACCTGCAGCTTGCCCTCAGCGCTGTTCGCGTGCGCAGCGAAGATGTCCAGGATCAGCGTCGTGCGGTCAACCACCGGCAGACCCAGCGCCTCCTCCAGGTTGCGCTCCTGGCGCGCGCTCAGCTCGTCGTCACAGACGATCACGTTCGCGTCGCACTCCGGCGCCGCCGTCCTCGCCTCCCGAACCTTCCCCGGCCCCAGGTAGGTGTTCGGGTGCGGCTGCTCACGGCGCTGGACCATCTCCCCCACGACCGCCACGCCCGCCGTGCGCAGCAGCTCCTGCAGCTCCGAAAGGTCCTCGCCCTCCGCCAGCACCGCGATGCACAACGCGCGCTGGCGCGCGCGCTGCACCGGCTGCGCGCCGTCGCCGACCCACCTCACGCGCTTTGCGCTCACGCCACTGCGGCCGTTGCGGCTCCTGTCCATCCACCGCAAAGTCTAGGACCATCGATACGCCGCAAGGTGCGATGACCGGTGGAGCTTCGGCTGTGCGAAGCGCGCGCCCACGCGTCTCCCTCAGGCATCAACCCCCGAGCGTGCCCAGGCGCCTGACCGCCTCCAGCAGGCGGTCGTCCGGAGTCGTCAGCGAGATCCGAAACCAGCCCTCGCCCGCGGGGCCGTACACCGAGCCCGGGACCAGCACCACGTCGGTACGCTCGAGCACGTGCTCGCAGTAGGCCTGCGAGCTCGCAAAGCCCTCCGGCACCAGCGCCCACACATAGATCGTGCCATGCGGCGGGCGCACCTGCACGCCGATCTCGCGCAGCGCATCGCACACCTCGTCGCGCCGCCTGCGGTAGAGCTCGTTCATCGAGGCCACCTCCGCGTCCGCGTCCGGCGAGAGCGCCGCGATACCCGCGAGCTGCACAGCCTCGAACAACCCCGAGTCGATGTTCGTCTTCAGCTGCCAATACGTGTGCAGCGCCTGCGCGTTGCCCACCACCACAGCGCAGCGCCAGCCGGTCATGTTGTAGCCCTTGGA
>JBOGXX010000305.1:0-4045 GCA_050696475.1 Solirubrobacteraceae bacterium
GCGCCGGTCTTGGCGACCTTCGGCACGGGACAGCCCATGTTGATGTCGATCGCGTCGGCGCCGGCGGCGGCGACGCTCGCCGCGGCTGAGCGCATGATCTGGGGGTTCTCGCCGAACAGCTGGATCGAGACCGGCCCGCAGCGGGCGTCCGGACCGCAGCGGCGCTCGCGCGGGTCGATCCGCAGCATCTCCGTGCAGGTCTTCTGGTTGCGGTAGTGGATCGCGTAGGAGGAGACCATCTCCGAGACGGCCATCCCCGCGCCGTAGCGCTTGGCCTGCAGGCGCACGAACCAGTTGCCGATCCCGGCGAGCGGGGCCAGCAGCACGCGGTTGGGCACCTGCAGCGGCCCAAGCGTCCAGGGATCTGTCAGCTCGCGGGCGGTGGACACGATCCCATTATGCGTCGCCCGCGCGTGGGGCTCAGCGCGCGTCCTGGTTGCGGGCGTGCAGCAGTCGCAGCCCGGTGAGCGTGAGCAGGTCGTCGACCTCCTCGATCTCCTCGGTGAAGGGCACGACCAGCCTGGCGAGCCCGCCTGTGGCGATCACGTCGGTGCGCTGTCCGATCTCGTCGTAGAGGCGGCGCAGGATCGCATCGATGGCGCCGGCGTAGCCGTAGACGACGCCGGAGCGGATCGCGTCGACGGTGTTCTTGCCGATCACGCCGCGCGGCGGCGCGAGGTCGACCTTGGGTAGGCGCGCACCGCGCTCTGAGAGCGCTTCCAGCGAGATCTCGATGCCGGTCATCAGCGCGCCGCCGAGATAGTCGCCCTCGCGCGAGACGACGTCGAAGGTGGTGGCGGTGCCGAAGTCCACGCACACGGCGGGGCCGCCGAGGCGCTCGCGGATGGCGACGGCGTTGACGAGCCTGTCGGCGCCGATCTCGCGCGGGTTGTCGTAGCGGATCGCCATCGCGGTCTTCATCCCCGGTCCGACGACGAGCATCTCCTGACCGAGGTAGCGCCTGGCCATGGCGGTCCACTCCGGCTCCAGCTGCGGGACGGTGGCGGAGATGATCGAGGCGTCGACGTCGGCGAAGCCGTAGCCGCGCAGCTCGAGCAGGTTGCGCAGCGCGGCGCCGAGCTCATCGGCGGTGGAGGTGCGCACGGTGGCAAAGCGCCAGTGCTCGAGCAGCTGCTCCCCGTGGAAGGCCCCGAAGTGCGTTTGCGTGTTTCCGACGTCGACCGCGAGCAGCATCGACGCGCATTATGCTCGGCGGGGGACGGCGAGCGGCGGCCCGGCCCAGCGCACGCCCTCCGCGGGTGCG
The DNA here is from genome assembly GCA_050696475.1 of Solirubrobacteraceae bacterium. Lineage (GTDB taxonomy): Bacteria > Actinomycetota > Thermoleophilia > Solirubrobacterales > Solirubrobacteraceae > Palsa-744. Next base: position 1,265 of record JBOGXX010000305.1, read on the forward strand.
AGCGCGGCGAGCGCATCGGCGAGGCGTACGCTCGCGTTCGCGCCCGCCGGCGCGCGGAGCTGGAAGTCGAGCTCCAGCGCGGGGATCAGCACGAACCGCCGCTGAAGGAGCTGCTCGTGGGGCAGCGTCATGCGCTCGTGACGCAGCTGGCGCTCGCCGAGCAGCAGGATGTCGATGTCGATCGCGCGGGGGCCGTGGCGGGGACCGCCGGCGGTCCGTCCGAGCTCGCGCTCGAGGCGCTTGAGCGCGTCGAGCAGCTCCAGGGGAGCGAGTCGCGTGCGAACGCGCAGGCACGCGTTCAGGAAGCTGGGCTGGTCCAGGCGCTCGCCGACGGGGTCGGTGTCGTAGGTGCAGGAGCTGGCGAGCACCTCCACGCCGGCGCCGGGCAGCGCGCAGGCGGCGGCCTGCAGGTGGCTGCGTCGATCGCCGACGTTCGAGCCGAGGCCCAGCAGCCCGATCTCGACCTCGACTGGGCTCATCTCGGCGGGCCGGCGACGCGTGTCAGTCGGGGTGGGTGCTCTGCACACCCGCGGCGGCGACCTTCTCGCCCATCACCTGGGCGAAGGGCACGAGCCCCGACATCGGCCTGATCATGACGGTGAAGTCGCAGATCAGCCCCTCCCCGCCGAGTCGCAGCAGGTCGATGCCCTCGAGCTCCCTGCCGGCGACGCTGGCGCGGAAGATCAGGGCGTGCGCGCCGTCGGCCTGCAGCTCGTCGGTGTAGCGGAAGTCCTCGAAGGTCTCAGCGACGATGCCCAGCAGACGGGTGACGGTCTCGCGGCCGATGAACGGGTGGAAGGTGACGGGGCTGTGAAAGACGATGTCGGGGGCGAGCAGCTCGCTGACGGCGTCGATGTCGGCGCGTTCGACCGCGGCGCGGAACAGCGCGGGGGCGTTCGTGGGGGCGCGGGAGCTCATGGCGCTTCGCGCCAGACCTCGACGGAGACCTCGTCGACGCTGAGCGCGATCGGCGGCTCGGGCTTGGCGGCCTTGACCCACACGCCCTCGAGGTCGTAGTCGGCGAGCAGCCGGTCGGCGATCGTGCTGCACAGCCGCTCGAGCGTCTTGTTGGAGCGCTGTTGGGCGATCAGCGCCACCAGCTGGCAGACCTCGGCGTAGTCGACGGTGTCCTCGATCGAGTCGGTGACGGTGGCGTCGGTCTCGCCGATGTCCAGCCGCAGGTCGATCACGAGTCGCTGCCCGACCTCGCGCTCGGCGTCGCTGACGCCGTGGTTGGTGTAGAGCGAGAGCCCTGTGATCTCGATCGTGACGGACTCGGCCGTCTCCTCGCGATCCTCGTCGAGCTCGGCGTCGTCGTCTAGCTCGTCTGAGTCGTCCCCCTCACCGTCCATCGCTCGCCCAACGTAGCACCAGCGAGCGCGAGCGCGTCGCGAACCGGCGCGACGTCGTGTACGCGGAACACGCTCGCCCCGCGCTCGAGCGCGAGCACGTTGGTGGCAATCGTGCCGGGGAGTCGCCGTGCGGCGGCGACGGGCTCGTGGGACCCGGAGGCCTCGGCGATGATACGTCCGAGAAAGCTCTTGCGCGAGGTGCCGATGACGAGCGGGCGCCCGAGCGCTGCGATCTCCTGCAGGCGGGCGATCAGGGTGAGGTTGTGCTCGACCGTCTTGCCGAAGCCGATCCCGGGGTCGAGCAGGATGCGATCCTCGCGCACGCCCTCGCGCACGGCGAAATCCATGCGCTCGGCGAGGAACGCCTTGACATCGTCGACGACGTCGTCGTAGTGCGCTTCGCGCTGCATGGTGCGCGGCTGGCCGAGCATGTGCATGAGGCAGCATTCGGCGCCGCTGCCGGCGACGAGCGCGGCCATCCGCGGGTCGGCGCGCAGCGCGCTGACATCGTTGACGAGGCTGGCTCCGGCGTCCAGCGCGGCGGCGGCGACGGACGCCTTGCACGTGTCGATCGAGACCTGCGCGCGGCCGAGCAGGCCCGCCTGCGCGATGCCGTCGAGCACCGGCGCCACGCGCGCGAGCTCATCCTCGGCGGACACCGGCTCGGCGCCGGGGCGCGTCGACTCGCCACCGACGTCGAGGATGTGCGCGCCTTCCTCGACCATCGCCCGTGCGTGCTCGACGGCGCTGGCAGCGTCGAGGAAGCGGCCTCCGTCGGAGAAGGAGTCGGGCGTCACGTTGAGGATCCCCATCAGGCGATGGGGCACGAGCTGAGGATGTGTGGACGTCATGCAGCACTGAGTGGAGCACATACACGGCGACGGCTGCATGCGGCGCTTCCCGCGCGCCCCGCCCGCCCGCGTACCCGTCCCCGCCGCCCCGCGTCGGCTCAGACCGGCTCGGGGCGCTCCTGCTCGCTTGCACGGATCTCGGCGGTGCCGCCGGCGAGACCGGGGCGCGGCAGCGCGCGCGGCGCTTCGCGCTCGGCGCGGTCGGCTGGCGCCGGCGGGGCGGGAAGCTGGGGCTTGGTCTCCTCCTCGACGCCGAAGACCTCCTCTTCGCGCTTGCCGGCGAGCAGCGCGAGGAACTCTTCCTTCTCGATCGTCTCGCGCTTGACGAGGATCTCGGAGATGTTCTGCAGATCGTGCTGGTGCTCGGTGAGGATCGTGCGCGCGCGGGTGTGGGCGGCCTCGATGATGCGGCGCACCTCGTCGTCGATCTCGCGGGCGATCTCGTCGGAGTAGTCGGGCTCGGTGGAGAACTCGCGGCCGAGGAACGGCTGGCCGTGGTCGTGGCCGAAGACGCGCGGGCCGAGCTTTTCGCTCATGCCGAAGCGCATCACCATCTGCTTGGCGGTGGCGGTGACCTT
>JBOGXX010000306.1:0-4249 GCA_050696475.1 Solirubrobacteraceae bacterium
CCTCGGGCGAGTAGTAGGCCAATGCGCTCGGCAACGGCTCGCGGCGCTTGTCGGCCTCGGAGGCGGGGTTCCTCGCCAGCCCGAAGGTCGAGGCGCGGCAGCCGTAGTTGAAGGCGGCGCAGATCACCGCGCGGTGCTTGTTCACCGTGCGCGGCGAGACTCCGGTCGCGCTGATCGCCGCCAGCAGCTCCTCCACGTCACGCGTGCTGATCTTCGATGCTGGCCGGTCGCCGAGCGCGGCCATCACGTGGCCGGTGATCGTGCCCGTCCCACGCTTGTACGGAACGCCGGGCTCGGCGAGCACGCACCGATGGTTGAGCAGCGTCGCGGGCTTTGCGCCCTTCACGTCCTCGAGCCAGCGCAGGTACTCGTGTGCGACCTCGCGAAATGTCACGCCGCGGGCCTTGCGCTCGCGCTCGGCGTGTTCGCGGTCGTCCGCTTCGGTCACGTAAGCGGCGACGAGAGAAGCTGCCGCCACGTGGGCCGCCCGCTCGTCATAGGAGCCGTCGGGTACACGCCCGCGACGTGGGCGCCATTCGCCCGTATCCGCGTCACGGTCAAGCCAAGCCGGTCCGATTCGACGCTTGACCTGCTGGCCGCCGTAGCGGAACTTCGCCTCGAAGAACGGCTGTCCATTGTGCTCGCGAACGACCACTGCGGCGCTGGGGTTCTTGGTCGGCATGGCTGGTCCTCCGGTGTGTCACGGCCCCCGCGATGACGCTCGCTCAGAGCCTTCTGTTAGGTGCCTGCCGCGAGTCTACACGCCGTGGGTACCACGTGGGTACCACTTCTCCGTGGGTACCGCTTTGGGTACCAAACCAACCTAATTACGAGTAAGTAAGCCACTTTCAGGCCACCTAATCGCCCTAATCTACGCGGTTTGGCCGACCGTGACGGGCCTCTTAAGCCCAAGGTTCCGGGTTCGATTCCCGGACGGCCCATAGGCCAAATCTACAGCGTTTATGCGGTACTTGGCGGTTCGGACGCCGAGCTGGGCGGCTTGTTGATGTTTGGTGGCAGGTTTGGGACCCAAACGGGGGCGCACGATACGCGGCGAAGGCAAAGCTCGACGCCTACAGGCATGCGCTCGTCCTGGCCTGCGGGGCGTATTGCGGCGGCGGGTCGGCCGCTGCGGCGTCGGGCTCCGACGCCCAGGCCACTCATGCCTACCTGGTCGCGCAATACAGCTACGTGGAACCGTGACAGACACGGTCCCGCTCGCCGAACCGAGTCGTCGTAGCTGACGCGCACCGAGGAGCTACCCCTCTACCGCGGCCGTACATTTCGGCTCGCTGCAGCTGCGCAAGAGCAGTTAGGAATGCAGCTGCAGCCCGCCGTTTCCGGCGACGATCGTTTCGCGACCGGCGTCGGTCCACACGGTCTGCTCGCGGCCGGGGCCGACGCCGATCATCGTGACCGGCGCCCCGACGTGCTCGGCGATGAAGCCGAGGTATTCGCGCGCGCCATCGGGGAGGTCCGACATCGTGCGGCACTCGTCGAGGTCCTCCTTCCAGCCGCGCAGCTCGGTCAGCTCGGCGACCGCGTGGTGGAGCACCGTCTGGTGGTAGGGAAAGTCCTCGAACTCGGCGCCGTCCGCGCCTCTGTAGCTGGTGCAGACCTGGATCCGATCCAGCCCCGAGAGCACGTCGAGCTTGGTCACCACCAGAGCCGTCAGCGTGTTCAGGCGCGCGGCGTAGCGTAGCGCCACCAGGTCGAGCCAGCCGGTGCGTCGCGGGCGCCCCGTCGTGGTGCCGAACTCGCCGCCGCGCTGGCGGATCGTCTCGCCCATCTCGTCGTGCAGCTCGCTGGGGAACGGGCCCGCCCCCACGCGCGTCGTGTAGGCCTTGGAGATCCCCCAGATCTCGTCGATCGCCTTGGGTCCGATGCCGCTGCCCACGCACGCCGCTCCGGCGAGCGGGTTCGAGGAGGTCACGAATGGATAGGTGCCGTGGTCGATGTCGAGCATCGCTCCCTGGGCGCCCTCGAGGATCACCGTCTGACCGTCGTCGAGCATCTCCCACATCAGCTTGGACGTGTCGCCGATGTGCTGCTCCAGCCGATGGCCATAGGTCAGATACTCCTCGGTCATCGTGTGCAGGTCGAGCGTGGGGTCCTTCTCGAACGGCCGCAGCGACAGGCGCTTGGGCTCCATCGCCGCGACGATCTTCTTCTTGAGGATCTTCTCGTCCAGGAGGTCCTGTACGCGGATCCCCAGACGCGCCGCCTTGTCGGCATAGCAGGGGCCGATTCCGCGGCGCGTGGTGCCGATCTGCAGGCTTCCGAGCTTGGCCTCACCGGCTGAGTCCAGCATCAGGTGATAGGGCATGATCAGGTGAGCGTTTGCCGATATCCGCAGTCCGCTGACGTCCACCCGCCGCGCCCGCAGCGCGTCGAGCTCCTCGATCAGGACCTTCGGGTCGATCACCACGCCGTTTCCGATCACGCAGCGCTTGCCCGGATAGAGGATCCCGGAAGGGATCAGGTGCAGCTTCCACTCCTGATCGCCGCGCACGATCGTGTGGCCCGCGTTGTTGCCGCCCTGGAAGCGCACGACCGCGTCGCTGTGCTCGGCTAGCAGATCGGTGATCTTGCCCTTGCCCTCGTCGCCCCACTGGGCGCCCACTATCACTATGCCTGGCATGAGCAGTGGAGTTTAGGGCGCCCCGACGACCGGCCCTCAGCGGGCACGCGCCACGATCCGCGCAGGACCGGCGCGATATTCGCGACGGCGGTCCTCGCCGTCGAGCGGGATCAGATCGCCGCAGATCTCCACCAGACGCGAGACCGTGCGTGCTCCGAGCCGCTCGGAGAGCTCGTCCGGCATCAGGTTCGTCGTGGCCACGATCGCCCGCTGGGACTCGTAGCGTGCGTTGACGATCGAGTACAGCTGCTCGAGCACCCAGTCCGTGCGGTGCTCCGCTCCGAGGTCATCGATGTGCAGCAAATCGACCGCCGTGAGCCGGTCGAGCAGGTCCAGCAGCCCGCCGTCGGAGTCCATCGACTCGCGCAGCAGGTTGAGCAGGCGTGGCAGCGAGTAGATCGCGACCGAGCGTCCGGCGTCGAGCGCCGCTTTGGAGACGAGCATCGCCAGCGTTGTCTTGCCGGTTCCGACGTTTCCCTGTATCCACAGTCCCCGCCCGGAGTCGATGTCGTCCTCGATCGCCTGCACGTAGCGGCGCACGGCGCGAATCTGATCGGGGGCTGTCCGCGCGAGGTCGCTGAGCGGCGGCCGGTCGAACGACACGCCTCGGTAGAGCTTCGGGATGCGTCCCTCCAGGCGAGCCGTGCGCGCCGCCGCGATCTTTGCGGCCCGGCACCCACAGTCCATCGCCGTGTTGGTGGCCTCCTCGACCACAAAGCCGCTGCCGTCGCATATGCCAAGCGCGCAGCTCATTGTGCGTAGCGCTCGCTCGCCGCGTAGTTCATGAACTTCGGGTACTCCTTCTGGAAGGTCAGCGTGACTTTGCCCACAGCACCGTTGCGGTGCTTGGCGATCAGCAGGTCGGCCTCGCCGGGACGCTCGGAGTCCTCGTTGTAGTACTCGTCGCGGTATATGAACATCACCAGGTCGGAGTCCTGCTCGAGGTTGCCACTCTCGCGCAGATCCGACAGCTGCGGCTTCTTGTCAGGGCGCGTCTCCACGGCGCGACTCAGTTGCGAGAGCGCTATCACCGGCACGCCCAGCTCGCGCGCCAGGATCTTCAGCCCGCGGCTGAGCTCGCCGACGGCCGTCACGCGGCTGTCGTAACGGCTGTCGGTGCGCATCAGCTGCAGGTAGTCGATGATGATCAGTCCCAGCCCGCCCTCGCATTGGCCGTGCAGGCGCCGCGCCTTTGCGCGAATCTCCAGCATCCCCACGTCGCTGGAGTCGTCGACCCACAGCGGCGAGGCGGCGAGACGCTGGCTGGCGCTCAGGATCTTCGGCCAGCGCTGCTCGGCCACGCGGCCCTTGCGCAGCTCCTCGCCCTTGATCCGAGCCTGGGAGGCGACGAACCGCTGTGCCAGCTCGGCCTCCGCCATCTCCAGTGAGAACAGTGCCACGGGTCGGCCGTGTGCGACGGCCGCGTTCTCAGCGATGTTGCACACCAGCGCGCTCTTGCCCATCGCCGGGCGCGCGGCGATGATGATCAGGTTCCCCGGCTGAAAGCCGCCGGTGATCTCGTCGAGGTCTTTGAAGCCCGAGGGCGTGCCCGTCAGCGAGGTGCCCTCCAGCGACAGGCGGTGCAGCTTGTCGAGCTCCTCGTGCAGC
>JBOGXX010000307.1:0-3336 GCA_050696475.1 Solirubrobacteraceae bacterium
TCCTCGCGGCTGTTCCAGGAGGTGCGCGAGCGCCGCGGCCTCGCCTACTCGGTGTTCTGCTTCTCGAGCCTGCACGCCCATACCGGCGACATCGGCGTGTACGTGGGAACACGCCCGGACAACATCCGCGAGGCGATGGCCGTCGTCGCCGGCGAGCTCGAGCGCTGCGTGGAGGACGCCGCCAGCGAGGAGGAGCTGGTGCGCTCGCGCGAGAACCTCAAGGGCCGTGTCGTGCTGGGAATGGAGTCGACCGGCGCGCGCATGAGCCGTCTGGGCTCCTCGCTGCTCAACGAGCTGCCGATTCTCTCAGTCAACGAGATCATCGAGCGGATCGACTCGGTGGAGATCGACCAGCTCCGTGAGCTTGCGGGCGGGCTCTTCCCGCCGAACGGCCTGTCGGCCGCCGGCGTCGGGCCCAGCGAGGCGGAGTTCCTGGCGGCGATCGAGCCACTCGCGGCCGCCACCGGGGCGGCGCGGTGATCAAGGTAGCTGTTGCGGGCGCGGCCGGGCGCATGGGCCAGACCGTCTGTGCGGCCGTCGAGGGTGCGCCCGACATGGAGTTGGTCGCACGGGCGGACCCCCTGCTGGGCAGATCGCTCGCTGAGGTCCTCGACCGGGCGGCGACCGGGGTGGCGCCGCAGGTCGTCGTTGACTTCACGACGCCCGACACCGCCCTGGAGAACGCGCTCGCCTGCATGCGCGCCGGCGTCCACGTCGTGATCGGCACCACCGGCTTCGACCCGGCGCCATTGATCGCCCGCGCGCAGGAGACCGGGCCGGGCGAAGCGGGGCTGCCCCGAGCGAACGTGCTGATCGCGCCGAACTTCGCGATCGGCGCGGTGCTGATGATGCGCTTTGCCGCGCTCGCGGCGCCGCACATGGCCAAGGCAGAGATCATCGAGCTGCACCACGACGGCAAGCTCGATGTCCCCAGTGGCACCGCCAAGCGGACCGCCGAGCTGATGGCGCGCGCCGGCGATCGAGAGGAGCCCCCGATCCACTCGGTGCGCCTGCCCGGGCTGGTCGCAAACCAGGAGGTGATCCTCGGCGATCTCGGGCAGACCCTGACGATCCGTCACGAGACGATCAACCGCGAGTCGTTCATGCCCGGCGTGCTGCTCGCCGTGCGCCGTGTTGGCACGCTCGAGCGGTCCCCGATCGTGGGGCTGGAGAACCTTCTCTTCTGAGCCCGCCGGGCGTGGAATACTGCAACGCATGAACCTCGGCGCGATCCTCACAGCGGTGGTGACCCCCTTCGACGAGCAGGGCCGGGTCGACGAGGAGTCCTTCGTGGCGTTGCTGCACCACCTGACCGAGAACGGCTCGGACGGGATCGTCGTCGCGGGCACGACCGGCGAGGCCTCGACGCTGACCGAGGAGGAGCAGCTCGGGCTGATCGACCTCGCGGTCGCCGAGCGCTCGCCGGGCAGGACCGTCGTGGCGGGCACGGGGACCAACGACACGCGCCAGGCGGTGCACCTCACAGAACGGGCCACCGAGCTCGGCGTCGACGCGACCCTGTCGGTCACGCCCTACTACAACCGGCCGAGCCCGATTGGCCTCAAGCGCCACTACGAAGCGGTGGCCGCCGCCACCGACAAACCTGTCCTGCTCTACAACATCCCCTCGCGCACCGGCACGAACATGTCGCCGGAGCTGCTCGCCGAGCTCGCACAGATCGACGGGATCGAGGGCCTCAAGCAGGCCAACGCCCAGGAGCTGCAGACGATCGACGGGCTCGAGCTCTACGCGGGCGACGACGCGACGCTCGCGCGCGCGCTCGACCTCGGGGGCGCCGGTGGGATCACCGTCTCCAGCCACATCGTCGGAAACGAGATGCGCCGGATGGTAGACGAGCCGTCGCTGCGCGGCGAGATCGACGCGTCGCTGCGCGACGTGTACAAGACGCTGTTTCTCACGTCCAACCCGACCTGCACGAAGGCGGCGCTGAACATGCTCGGTCACAAGGTCGGCGGCCTGCGCCTGCCACTGGTGGCGGCCACTCCCGATGAGACCGAAGCCGTGCGCGAGATGCTCGAGCGCCACAGCCTGCTGACGGTCCCGGCGGCGCGCACGCACGCGTGAGCTCCTCGGTGCGGGTCCTGCCCCTCGGAGGGCTGGGAGAGATCGGCAAGAACATGACCGTCGTCGAGCACGACGGGCGGATCGTCGTCGTGGACGTGGGCCTGCGCTTCCCGACTCCGGAGATGGTGGGGATCGACCTCGTGCTGCCCGACTTCTCCTACTTGCGCGAACGCGCCGATGAGATCGAGGCGATCGTCGTCACACACGGCCACGAGGACCACCTCGGAGCGCTGCCGTGGGTGCTGCGCGAGCTGATGAAGGAGAGTCCGGCGCGGCTGCCGCCGGTCTACGCGGGCGCGTTGACGGTCGCCATGGCGCGCTCCAAGCTCGACGAGCACAAGCTGCGCGAGATCGAGCTCAACGAGGTCGATCCGGGGGAAAGCCTCGAGCTCGGCCCGTTCTCGCTGGAGCTGGTGCACATGACCCACTCGATCCCCGACTCCAGCGCGGTGGCGCTCGGCACGGACCTCGGCACGGTGCTGATCACCGGCGACTACAAGTTCGACCAGACGCCCGTCGACGGTCCGCCGGCGGACGTCTCGCGTCTGGCCGAGCTCGGGCGCGAAGGTGTGCTGCTGCTGTGCGGAGACTCAACCAACGTCGACCGTGAGGGCTTCTCGCCGTCCGAGTCGGTGGTCGGCCCGCATCTGGAGGAGGTGTTCGCCCGCTGCGAGGGGCGGATCCTGGTGACGAGCTTCGCCTCGAACATCCACCGTGTCCAGCAGGTCGTCGACGCGGCCTACGCGCTGGACCGCAAGGTCGCGCTGGTCGGGCGCTCGATGCGCAAGAACGTGGGCATCGGGCGCCAGCTCGGGCACATCGAGGTCCCCGACGGGATGCTCGTGGGGCCACGCGAGATCGGCGACTTCCCGGACGAGCGGGTCGTGATCATCTCGACCGGGTCCCAGGGCGAGCCGCTTTCGGCGCTGCGCCGGATGGCCTATCGCGACCATCCGCAGGTGGAGCTGAAGTCCGGCGACACGGTCGTCTTCTCCGCCACGCCGGTGCCCGGCAACGAGCGTGCGGTCAACGAGACGATCGACCGGCTCTACCACATCGGCTGTGATGTGATCACGCCGCGCGAGGCGCCGGTGCACGCCTCCGGGCACGGCTACGCGGAGGAGATCAAGCTGATGCTCAATCTCGTCAAGCCGCGCCACGTGATGCCCTTCCACGGCGACTTCAAGCGCCTTCGTCTGCACGCGTCGCTGGCGGAAGCGGTGGGGGTCGCGCCCGGTGACATCTTCCAGG
>JBOGXX010000308.1:0-3915 GCA_050696475.1 Solirubrobacteraceae bacterium
CAACGAGGCCGGCGAGGGCGACGTCGTCCGCGTCATCGAGACCCGGCCCCTGTCGAAGACCAAGCGCTGGCGCTTGGTCGACGTCGTGGAGAAAGCCCGATGATCCAGCAGGAGTCACGGCTGAAAGTCGCCGACAACTCGGGCGCCCGCGAGCTGCTCTGCATCCGCGTCAAGGGCGGCTCGCGTCGCCGCTACGCGTTCGTCGGCGACATCATCACCGCCACCGTCAAGCAGGCCAACCCCCAGGGTGCGGTCAAAAAGGGCGAGGTCGTCACAGCGGTTGTCGTGCGCACCAAGAAGCCGATCGGCCGCGACGACGGGACATACATCGCCTTCGACGAGAACGCCGCCGTGATCATCGACGACCAGAACAATCCGCGTGGCACACGCGTGTTCGGTCCCGTCGCACGCGAACTGCGCGAGCGCAACTTCATGCGCATCGTCTCGCTCGCGCCGGAGGTGCTGTGATGAGCAAGCGCGCCGCCGCCCGCAGTGCCCGGCCCAAGCGTCGCTCGCTGAAGATCCGCACCGGCGATCGCGTACAGGTCATATCAGGCAAGGACCGCGGCAAGACCGGCCGCGTGCTGCGTGTGGAACCGAGCAAGGAACGGGTCTTCGTCGAGCACCTCAACATGATCAAGCGCCACACCCGCCCACAGCAGATCGCAGGCGCCCAGAGCGAACAGCAGATGGGCGGTGTGATCGAGCGTGAGGGTCCCATCCACGTATCAAACGTGATGATCCTCGACGTCAAAGGCGCCCCCACACGGCTGGCCATCGACCGCTCCGGCGGCGGACGCGTACGCGTCGCCAAGAGCTCCGGCGACAAGCTGGACTGATCGCAATGGCAGGCGCAACCACAGACACCGCACCCACCGCCCGGCTGAAGGCCCGCTACCTGCAGGAGATCCGCCCGGCGCTGATGGAGCGCTTCGGCTACTCCTCATTGATGCAGGCGCCCAAGCTCGAGAAGATCACCGTCAACATGGGCGTCGGCCTCGCCAAGCAGGACTCCAAAATGCTCAAAGCCGCCGCCGAGCAGCTCGCCGCGATCGCCGGTCAGCAGCCCAGCGTCCGGCGAGCACGCAAGTCCATCGCCGCGTTCAAACTGCGCGAGGGCATGCCCGTGGGTCTCGCCGTCACGCTGCGCGGCGAGCGCGGCTATGAGTTCCTCGACCGCCTGATCTCCATCGCGATCCCGCGAGTCCGCGACTTCCGGGGCCTGAACGCGCGCTCCTTCGACGGCCGCGGCAACTACTCGCTCGGCGTCAAGGAGCAGATCATCTTCCCCGAGATCGACTACGACGGGATCGACCAGGTGCGCGGGCTGGACATCACCGTCACCACCTCCGCCGCCACCGACCTCGAGGCCTACGCGCTGCTGGCCGCCTTCGGCATGCCGTTCTCCCCCGACAGGCGTCCCAAGGGCTATGACCCTGAGGCGGACGCAGCCGCTGAACGCGCCCATGAGGAGGCCGAGGTCCAGCGAGCAACCGCAGCCGCCAACGCAGAGGTGGAGGCGGCAAAGGCCGCCGAAGCGAAAGCGGCCGCCGCCGAGGCCAAGGCCGCCAGGAGCGCCGCCGGCAAACCGACCACAGCAAAGGCACAGGCCGAGCCCAAGGCCGTCGAGCCAGAGAGCGCCGCCGAATCAGAGGCCGCCGCCGAGCCAGAGGCCGCCGAGCCAGAGACCGCCGAGCCAGAGGCCGCCGCCGAGCCAGAGGCCGCCGCCGAGCCAGAGGCCGCCGCCGAGCCAGAGGCCGCCGCCGAGCCAGAGGCTCGAGCAGACGCGCAGCCGGACGCGTCAGCGGAGCTCGAGGTCTCGGCGAGCACCGATGAGCTGGGCACCTCCGAGAACGACGACGCCGAGACCACCGAGAAGGAGAGCACCGACTGATGGCCAAGACCTCCCAGCGCGTCAAGCAGGCGCGGACTCCAAAGTTCAAAACACGTGCATATACTCGTTGCACCCGTTGCGGTCGTCCCCGCGCGGTGTACAAGAAGTTCGGGGTGTGTCGCATCTGCCTTCGCGATCTCGCCCACAACGGTCAGATCCCCGGGATGACCAAGTCCTCTTGGTAGATGCCCCCGACAGCGCTCGGGACAGCGATCGCCGTGCCGAGGGCCAACGAGCAGTAGCCAGCACCAGCGAATCAACTCAAATCTTCAACGCAACAGGACCGGACTGAGCCACAGATGTCGATGACAGACCCCATAGCCGACTTTCTCACGCGGGTGCGCAATGCCATCCACGCCGCGCACGAGACCGTCGAGGTGCCCGCTTCCCGGCTCAAGAGCGAGCTCGCGCGGATCCTCGACGAGCAGGGCTACATCGACTCCTGGTCGCTCCTCCCCGCGCCCGACGGCGGCGCCGGAGCGCTGATCCAGATTCGCCTCAAGTACACCGAGGACCGGCGCTCGGCCATCTCCGGCCTGCGGCGGGTCTCTCGTCCCGGTCGGCGCACTTACGTCGACGCCAAGCACATCCCCAAGGTGCTCGGCGGCATGGGCACCTCCATCGTCTCCACCTCCCACGGCGTGATGACCGGCCATGACGCCCGCGCCGCCGGCATCGGTGGCGAGGTCCTGGCACAGGTCTGGTGAGCTCGAGCTGATGTCCAGGATCGGTAGACAGCCCATTCTCGTGCCCGCAGGCGTGACCGTTGCGATCGAGCCCGAGTCCGTGCGCGTCAACGGCCCCAAAGGTGAACTCTCCGAGCGCATCCACCGCGACATCGAGGTGACCCACGAAGGCGAGCAGCTGATCGTCACGCGTCCTACCGACCGCGGCGAACACCGCGCGCTGCACGGGCTCACGCGCACGCTCGTCGCCAACATGGTCCAGGGCGTCACCGCCGGCTACGAGAAGCGCCTGGAGATCCAGGGTGTCGGCTACCGCGCGCAGCTGAAGGGCAAGAACCTCGAGCTCGCCGTCGGCTACTCGCACCCGGTTCCGATCCCCGCCCCCGACGGCATCGAGTTCGAGGTTCCCCAGCCCACACGCGTGATCGTCAGGGGCATCTCCAAGCAGCTCGTCGGCGAGACCGCCGCCATCATCCGCAAGCAGCGCCCGCCCGAGCCCTACAAGGGCAAGGGCATCCGCTACGAGGGCGAGTACGTCCAGCGCAAGGTAGGCAAGCGCGCATGAGCGTCCTCACCAAGGAGCAGCGCCGGCTCAAACGGCGCCGCAGGGTCCGCGCCAAGATCTCCGGTACGGCCTCACGCCCGCGCGTTTCCGTCTTCCGCTCCAACCGTGGTCTGTCCGCGCAGCTCGTCGATGATGTGTCCGCACGCACGCTCGCTGCGGTCAACTGGTATGAGCCCGAGCTGCGCTCGCTGGGCAAAGCCGAGCGCACCAAGCGCGCCGGCGAGCTGCTCGCCGAGCGCGCCAAAGCCGCAGGCATCGCCGAGGTCGTGTTCGACCGCGGCGGCTACCAGTACCACGGGCATGTCCGCACCTTCGCCGAAGCCATTCGAGAGGCCGGCGTCACCGTCTGACGCGCAGCCGTCCGCTCCCGCTACCCTCTCCTTCCTGCCCATGTCCATTCCCATCGATCGCTCAGTCAATCCCGCCGGTTTGGATCTCCAGGAGCGCGTCGTCGAGATCAACCGCGTCGCCAAGGTCGTCAAGGGCGGGCGGCGTTTCTCCTTCACCGCGCTGGTGGTCGTCGGCGACGAACGCGACGTGGTGGGTGTCGGCTACGGCAAGGCCAACGAGGTCCCGCTCGCCATCCAGAAGGGCGTCGAGCGCGCCAAGAAGGACCTCTTCCGCGTGCCAAAGCACGGCAGCACCATCACCCATCAGACCACCGGCATCTTCGGGTCCGGACGCGTGCTGCTCAAGCCCGCCTCCCCGGGTACCGGCGTGATCGCGGGCGGCGGCGTGCGCGCGGTGCTCGAGCTCGCAGGCATCCACGA
>JBOGXX010000309.1:0-2773 GCA_050696475.1 Solirubrobacteraceae bacterium
AGTCCTCTCCAGAGCGCGCGATCCAGGCGACCCAGCGCGTGTCGGCGACCGGTCGCCAGGCGCTGCTTGAGATGCGCCGGCTGCTGGGCGTGCTACGCGAGGAGTCTTCGGCGTACCCGCTGGCGCCGCAGCCGAGCCTCGGCCGCCTCGATGAGCTGCTCGCGCAGGTGGACGCCGCGGGGATCCCGGTGAGCATGGAGCTGCACGGCGACCCGCACGAGCTGCCCGACGGGGTCCAGCTGACCGTCTTCCGTGTGGCCCAAGAGGCCCTGACCAACACGCTCAAGCACGCCGCGCGTCCCACTCGCGCGCACCTTGCGCTCAGCTGCCGCCCGGGAGCGGTAGAGCTCGAGGTCACCGACACTGGCGAGCAGCGAGCGGCGAACGGGCGCGCTGCGAACGGGGGAGCAGCGGTCTCGGGCGGGCGCGGGCTACACGGTATGCGCGAGCGTGCCGCGACCTACGGAGGCAAGCTCGAATCCGGCCCCAGCCCCGAGGGCGGCTGGCGCGTGCACCTGTCGCTGGATCCCGACGCCGAGGGTACGGCGCGATGAAGACGAAGGTGCTCCTGGTCGATGACCAAGAGCTGCTGCGGATCGCGTTTCGGATGGTGATCGAGACCCAGCCCGACATCGCGATCGTCGGAGAGGCCGCGAACGGCCGCGAGGCCGTCAACGCGGCCCGCAGGCTCAGACCGGACGTCGTGCTGATGGACGTGCGCATGCCCGAGATGGACGGCGTGGAGGCCACCCGCCTGATCGTCGAGTCAGACAGCGACGCGCGGATCATCATCCTCACCACCTTCGACATCGACGAGTACGTCTACGCGGCGCTGCGGGCCGGCGCGAGCGGGTTCCTGTTGAAGGACGCCCAGCCGGCCGACCTGCTCGCGGGGATCCGCGCGGTCGCCAGCGGAGACGCCGTGGTCGCCCCCAGCGTCACCCGCCGGCTGCTGTCCACATACGCCCACAAGCTCCCCGCCCCCGGCCAACGCGATGACAGCCAGGACGAGCGCCTGGCACTACTGACCGCACGCGAGCACGAGGTCCTGCTCGAAGTGGCACGCAGCCTCTCAAACGCCGAGATCGCCGAGCGCCTCGTGCTCTCCGAGGCCACCGTCAAGTCACATGTCGGGCGCATACTCGCAAAGCTCGAGCTGCGCGACCGCGTGCAGATCGTCGTGTTCGCCTATGAGACCGGGCTGATCACGCCCGCACACAGCTGAAGATAAACGTGAGGAGCTACTCCACTCCGGGCGGGCGACGGCGAGCCAGGAGACGAGGACGAAGACGGCGATGGCGAACACGATCGCGGTGGGGCGGTCGCCGAAGTTGATCCCGCTGACGTTTTTGGCTTGCTGATGTAGTCGGCGAACGACGCGCCGGCGAACAGGTGACGACGTTGAACATCCAAAACGCAGCAATGCCGTTCAGGCCGAACCGCCAATACGCCAGGGTCGGGATCAGGATGACGACACTGACGAGGATGCCCGACTCCAGGTATCCCAGGTTGAGAGACGTCGCGGTGAAGCCTCCGAGCGCGGTCCCGAGGGCAAAGGTCGCGAACAGCCTTCGCCGGCTCGCCGGGTCTGTCGTTCACTCGCAGCAGCTGGCGAGGATAGCTGCCGCCCTGATCAAACGCCGGCAGCCGGGGCGAGGCTCGATGCGATCCTCGCGCAGGGCGTGAACGGCTCGGTCGCTATACCATTGGGACGTCCCGCCGACGTAGCTCAGATGGCCAGAGCACCGCTTTCGTAAAGCGGGGGTCCGGGGTTCGACTCCCCGCGTCGGCTTACCGCTCTGATACCGCAAGATCGGGGTATCGTCTGTCCGGTCCTGACCGGAACTGTCATCACATAGGAGGAAGCGAAACCCGAGTAGATAGCCAAACACGGCTCTAACTCTCGGTCTTCGCGACACTCGGACCTTGCGGTTACGAGTGACCTGCCCCGGGGGCGCCCCATTTCTGAGTAGAGCGCCATTTTGTTCTCCTTAGCAGGGATTTCTTGCCGGTTGCCGTGGTGCGACAACGGGCGATCAAGCACAAGCAGGATAGCATTTTGCGGTGTCAGTGCGGTGACGGAATTAGGGCGTGCGTCGAGCGATTGCGGGCTGGATGAGTCTCCTGCGTTCCGCGGAAGCGGGACAGCAGCCGCGGTCGGGCTGCGGGGTCGGATCACTCAGCCAGGAGTCGCTCCCAGAGCGTCCTGGACCCAGAGCGCCTCGCCCGCCTCGATCTGAGCATCCCGCCGATCGCAGACACACAGCGTTGAGCTCCAGCCTGCGCTATCCCCAGACATGCGAGCGTGTCCGCGCTTTGTCAAGGTGCCGTGCTCGGGTTTGATCGTGCTCGTCGTCGGGCGCTCTTTGCGTCTTGTCCGCACTCGCTCATCACGCACCAGCGGCGGTTGCCGCGCTTGGTGGTGTCGAGGAAGAACCAGCCGCAGTGATGGCCCGGGCACTGCTTCAGGCGGGTCGAGGGCAGGTCCTCGAGCAGGTTGACCGCGGCGGTCACCGCGACATGGCGGACGCTAGCGAGGTCCGACGGCTTCCACTGCCAGCGAACGAGGCCGTCCGCATCGACCCCGAGCGCGGCGGCGCGATACGCATCGGCGGCAAGCTCGGATAGCCGGACGAGGTCGGATTTGCGGGGGCGCTGACCGTGCACCCGAGCGAACAGCAGCGCATAGATCAGATCGCGCGCCTCTCGGGCGCGCTCGAGCTCAGCTCCACCGTCGTTCATCGGTAGAGACCTGGCGAGCAGGCCGTTGCGC
>JBOGXX010000310.1:0-8206 GCA_050696475.1 Solirubrobacteraceae bacterium
GGCTCGTCAACCGCAACGCCAGCGCGAGCAGCGTGAGCGCCGCCAGGATCCAGGCCTCGTTGCGCGAGACGGTCGCGTCGAGCGAGACTTCCTGCGGACGCATGGTCGGGCTCGACGAGCTGGAGATCGACGATGCCACGTCGAGCCTATGCGAGCTTCGTGATCGCGACGACCATGCCGATCACGACAAAGACCACGATCGCGATTTGCATCCAGATCCACGTGGGCGACATCTGTGAATAGCCTACTTGGCGCCCCACGCCGGGGAATCTACGATCTCGCGCTGCGCCGGCGGCTATCGTTGTGCGGATGCACCGGCGCGCGTACCGCATGGCGGCGATTGGGCTGGCGCTGGTGCTCTGCGTCGTGGCGCCCGCGGGCGTGTCCGCGCGCACGAAGCCGCGCAAGGCGGCTCGACCCTCGAGCGCCCTGCTGGGCGGAGTCAACATCGGCGCGGTCGGATACGACTCGCCTCCGGCCGAAGCGCAGGCGCTGATCGCAGCCGCCCACGCCCTCCAAGCGAAGGTGGTCCGTGTGGAGGTTCCCTGGGCGGTGTTCGAGCCGCAGAGTCCCGAACACGTCGAAGCGGGTCCGCTGGCATACGCCGATCGCCTGCTCGGCGACGCGAGCACGGCGGGCATCCGGGTGATCATGGACGTGGACGACACACCCTGCTGGGCCTCTTCGGCGCCGACGGCGATACTCTCCGGGTGCAACCCGGCGAGTAGGAGCCAGGCGAATGCCTGGCCGCCGAGCAATCCGGCGGCCTACGCCGCGTTCGTCGCCTTTCTGAGCGCTCGCTACGGCACGGGCCTCGCCGCGATAGAAGTGTGGAACGAGCCGGACGAGTCCAACGAAGCCTATTTCGCCGGCCCGGAAAAAGCCGTTCGCTACGCGGCCGTCCTGCGCGCCGCTTATCCCGCGATCAAGGCCGCGAACACCAGCGTCGCGGTGCTCGCCGGTGCTCTGGTCGGCTCCAACGGCGTGTTCCTGCGGGATCTGTATGCGGCCGGCATCAAGGGCTACTACGACGGCCTGGCCGTCCACTACTACAACCTGACGCTCGGCTCACTGCGCTCGATCCACGAAGCACAGCTCGCCAACGGGGACACAACGCCCGTGTGGCTGGACGAGTTCGGGTGGAGTAGCTGCTGGCCGGCGCGGTCGATCGAGCAGGAACAGGGCTGCGTGACTCCGCAGATCCAGGCGCGCAACATCGCCGACACGCTGCGCACGCTGGCGCGCACGCCGTGGGTCGCGGCTGCGGTGCTGTACAAGCTGCAGGACTCCCCTCTTGAAGAATTCGGACTCCTCTCACCAACCGGAGCGCGCAAGCCCGCGTTCGCCGCGTTTGCCCACGCCCTGAGCGCACCGTTCGCCAACGTCAGCCCGGTCACGCTGAGCCTGCGCCGCAGGGGCACGCGCGTGATCGCGGCCGGATCCGGGCCCGTCGGTGACTTCATGCAGTTGGAAGTGTTCAAGGGCGGGGTGCTGCGCTACCGGAGTCTGTTCACGCTGAACCGCTTCAACCGCTACTCGATCACGCTGCCCTCGGTGCTGGGAGACAACGCCCTGCGCGTGCGGGTCTTCCAATACTGGAGCGGCGTCGCGAGTGCCGCCCGGAAGCGGATCTGATCACTCCGCGTTGCGGAACAGCGCCACGAGCGTCAGCGCCAGGATCTTCAGGTCGAGCCCGAGCGACCAGTGGGCGATGTAGTAGTTGTCCCACTCGACGCGCTCCGCCAGCGAGGTCTGCCCCCGCAGCCCGTGCACCTGCGCCCAGCCGGTGATGCCCGACTTGACGCGGTGGCGATCGCCGTAACGGATGACGTCCTGTCTGAAGAGCTCCACGAACTCCGGACGCTCTGGACGCGGACCGATCAGACTCATGTCCCCGCGCAGCACGTTGAACAGCTGCGGCAGCTCATCCAGCGAGGTGCCGCGCAGGAACCGTCCCACAGCCGTCCGGCGATCCTCACCCTCGACGCCGCCCGGCGCGATGTCCCCCGCGAGCAGGAAGTCGACCGCACTCGCGCCCTCACCCTGCGCACGCGCCCCAGCCCCAGCCACGCGCATCGAACGGAACTTGTAGAACTCGAACTCTCTGCCATCGCGTCCGACGCGGCGCTGACGAAAGAACGCGGGCCCGGGCGAGCTGAGGCGCACAGCGATCGCAGCCAGCACGATCACGGGCGAGAAGACGATCAGCGCCACCAGCGCCAGCAAGCGGTCGATGGCGTGCTTTATGGCGAACTGCAGGCCCTTTGGGTCGACGGCGTTGAACGACAGCAAGGGCAGGCCGCCGACCGTGTCATAGGCGACCCGGTCGTTGATCGTGTCGAACATCCGTGGCACCACCGAAACCTCCACCCCGAGCTCCTGGCAGCGCTGGATCAGCCGGCTGACGCGCGCATCCGCCACAGAGGAGAAGGCGACGATCAGGTGCTTGACGCCGCTGTGCGCAATCGTCTCGTCGAGATCCTCGATCGTGCCCAGCACCGGGACGTCGCGTCCACCGACCTCCGCCACCGATCGAGGGTCCTCGTCGAGAAACCCGATCGGCACCAGTCCGTACTCGGGATGGGCGTCGAGCCGACGGGCCACCTGCGCGCCGATCACGCCGGCTCCCATGATCAGCACGGACTTGCCGACGAGGTGGCGCCTGCGGGCCCAGCGCTGGGTGAGCGAGAGCACCATGTGCCCGACGCTCACGCCCAGCAGCGAGAACAGCCAGGCGCGCACCCACGCGCCCTGACTGGGTACGTCACCGTTGAACAGCATCCCGAGCGTCGCGACCGCCACCGCCGCCACGGAGACCCCGCTCACGACCCGCACGATGCCATCGAGCACGAGCGCGCGCAGCCGGGTGCGATAGAGGCCGCGCAGGTAGAAGAGGCCCATGACCAGCGGCGGCAGCGCTAGCAGGGGGGCGCGCAGCGAGGACACGCTCAGCGTGGCCCCGACTCCACCGAGCGCGACCAGCACGGCCGCGCACAAGATCACGAAGTCGGCCAGGGGACGCACGATGCCCCAGCCGGGCCCCTCGAGCGCCCATTGCAGGCGTCCGGTGAAGCTCCGGCGCCAGAGCGCGGTCGGCCCTGGCGCGTCGTGCGTCAGCTCCCCCCGCAGGGGAAGCACGGTCGAGGTCTGTTGAGTGATCTGCGTGCTGTCCATGAAGCGCGGCTTCCGTTACCTCTATCTGCTTACTCGGGTTTTCCTTCGCATCGCTTGAGCGGGGATGTCATCCCGACACCGGGTGCCGCGCGAGCCTCCTCGTGAGGATGCCCGTGACGGCGAGTATGCCCAGCGCCAGAAGTATGTAAAGGAGATCTGCGCTCGACAGGCCCAGTGCCTGCGAAGCGCCGCCTCCGGGCGTTCCAGTTGCCCTCCTATACGGCTGGGAGCCGCCGGCGGATGCCTTTCCCGCTCCGAATCCGCTCGTGGATCGCGAGGATTCCGATGCGCGGCGGGAGGCGCCAGGGCCGGCGGCTGCGTCGGGGGTCGCTTTCGCGCTGTCCGCGGGCCTGCCGGAGGGTGCCGCCAACGATCCGCTGCCGGCACCCAGTTGGGCGGCGTCGCTGGCGGAGCCACCAGGGCCGCCTCCCGGGCCACCTTTGCCGGTGGGACCGTTGATCAGGGAGGAGCCGAGGATCGTCTGATTGCCCTCGCCGGGGCCGCCGTAGCCGCTGAGCAGCGAGCCCGCGTCAGCGCTCGCCGAGATGACACAGCAGATTGCCAGCACGAATAGAGCCAGCGTGATGACGGGCCGTCTGCTTCTCATGCGTCCGTGCTCTTCAGTCCCTTCCGGCCCGAGCAATCTGTGCTCCTATCCGTGCCATGCGTTCGCTGCCGCCTCGACCCCCCGATCGTCAGGTTTCATGAGCGTAACCGCTCGGCATCGACCAATCGACGATATCCGCCTCCCCACCGTAGCGGAGCGAGGCCCGCATGTCGAGGGCAATTTCGCCTGGTACGGGGAAGAAAACCCGATCCTCCTATTCGAGTTGCTCACCTTTGAGCAAGATCAGCCGGTTCAGGTCATCGATGCTCAGGCGCCGTCCTTCACGCACGACCGCCAATGCCCGCTGGGCGAGAGCTTCCCGGGGCTCCAGACGCACGGTCTTCTCGAGCAGCGCCAGCGCGCGAGCGGGCTCATCCTCAGCCGATGCGATCGCTCCGAGCTCGAGCGTCGCGTATGCGTCGCTGCGGTCGCGACTCAGAGCCGAGGAGAACTGTTCACGGCCGCGCGAGAATTCGCCGTAGCGCAGCGCGATGCTGCCCGCGACGAGCTCGGCCTCGTCGCTCAGCGGGTTCTCCTTCGCGGCGTCGCGCAGACGCGAATAGGCGGTCTGCGGGGAGGTGTTCCAGATCTGTGCGGCGCTCTGCACCTCCAGCTGGCTGAGCCAGGGGGCGCCCAGCGAGATGGCGGCGGCGAGCGTCAGGGTCGAGGCCCCGGCGAGCGCCACGACCCCGGGGGCCCGCGTGCGGGAGAGCGGCGCTCGGGCCGACATCTCGCCCAAACGGCGTGGCGGCGCGAGCGCGCAGGCGATGCCGAGCAGCGCGAACGCGGGCGCACCGAGCCCCGCGAACTCCCAGAACCAGTCGAAGGAGCCGTGGACCACCCAGTAGCCGAAGCCGGCGAGGGCCGCCGCCGCCACAGCGCGAGCGAGTGGGTCCGAGCGGCGCAGCGCCCGCGTGCAGGCAAGCAGTGCCGCGCCCAGGCCGAGCAGCGCGAGCAGCCCGCCGAGGACGCCCGTCTGCGAGAGCGTCCGCAGCTCGACGCTGTGCGGGTAGTGGGGCGTCTCCTCGCTGCGACCGTGCTGCTCGTACTGCTGCTGAAAGTTGTCCGCGCCGATGCCCAGCACCGGGTGGGCGAGGAATTCGTCGAGCGCCACGCGGTAGAAGTCGTAGCGGTTGCTGCCCAGGCCGCTCACGAGTCGACTGCCGGTGGCGCTGTCGGACGCATAGCCACCCTTGAAGCTCCGCCAGCCTTTTTCGATCCGGCCGACGGGGTTGCCGGCCACCGCCAAGCCAACCACCACGACCGCCAGCAGGCTGGCCAGCGCCGCCGCGCGGGTGCCGATCCGCAGGAGCGTCCGGGAGCGCCGGGAGAGGCGGGCGCGGCTCTCGAGGGCCGCCGCGAGCGCCACGACGATCGCCACGACGACGGCCGCTGCGAAGATCGCCGCGGTCGCGCTGTGCACCGCCGCGGGCACCACCGCTTCGTGCTGGAGGTGATCGCCGACGCGCAGCACCGCCGGCGCCGCGGCGGCGACGCCCCCAGCCACGGGAATGAGCAGCGCGAAGGTGCGCGTGCGTCCGGGAAGCAGCGCGAACACGAGCACGAGCACCACCGGGGTCGCATACAGCGAGCCTCGGCTCTGGCTGAGCAGCGCCACCTCCGCGAGCAGCACCGCGCCGCCGGCCAAAAGGCCGCGCAGCGCCCACGGCAGGCGCTCGCTGCGTGCCAGCAGCAGCGCGGGCCAGAAGGCCATCAGCCACTGCGCGGCGTTGGCGTTGGGGTAGCCGGTGGGGTAGTCCAGGCGCCCTCCGGGCAGCAGCGACTGCAGCTGCGCGGCGCCGGCGGCGTCGAGGTGAAGCACGGTGAACGCCGCCAGCGCGATCAGCGCGAACGTCCACACGCACAGCAGAAGCGCAGCACTCGAACCCCGCTGGCGCCACAGGGCGAACAGCGCGAAGACGAGCAGGTACAGCAGCGTGCGGTTCGCCCCTTCCCATGCATCCCCGGTGTTCGCCGCCCAGAGGATCGACAGGTAGCTGAGCGCCGTGTAGGCGGCCAACGCGCCGAGCGAGACCCACACGGCCCGCGGCACCTCCGAGATGCGCAGCGGCACGGTGATCAGCGCGAGCGCGAGCAGCGCCAGCACGATCAGCGCGCCGGGCGCCCAGTGCGTGACCGGGTAGCCGGCCTGGCTCGTGGCCCAGATGACGAACAGCGCGATGGCGACGAGCGCGGGCACCGTCGCCGGCGACGCGCGCAGCGTCGCCGTGAGCTTCGCAGTCATCCAGGCAACGATAATCACCGCTGTGGAGGACTCCGCCGCGCTGGTGCGCTTCTACGACGAGGCCTACTCGCGGGACCCCGCCGAGGCGGCTCGCTACGCGCGCTGGCGGGCATTGAGCGCGATCGGCAAGGCCGACCACGTGATCGCCCTGTGCGAGCGCGCGGGCCTGCGGACGGACGGGCAGCCCACGAGCACGCTGGAGGTCGGCTGCGGCGACGGGGCGCTGCTGTGTGAGCTGCACGCGCGCGGCTTCGGGGGAACGCTGGCGGGCGTGGAGATCACCCAGGCGGCCGTGGCCATCGCGCGCCGGCGCAAGGAGATCTCCGCCGTCGAGCTCTACGACGGCGTGCAGCTGCCGGCCGCGGATGGCGCGTATCAGCTCGGCGTGCTCTCACACGTGCTCGAGCACGTGCCCGATCCGGCTGCGCTGCTCCGCGAGGTCGCCCGCAGCTGCCGCGCGGTCGTGGTGGAGGTCCCGTTGGAGGCGAACCTCTCGGCGCGCCGTTCGGTCAAGCGCGAGCATGCGGCCGAGGTGGGCCACCTGCAGCGACTCGACCGCTCCGCGGCCCGGGCGATGGTCGCCCGGGCGGGCCTGTCGATCGCGGCCGAGCTGGAGGACCCGCTTCCGGCGCAGGTTCACCGCTTCTTCGCGACCACGCCCGCAGCGCGAGCGAGGGGCAACGCCAAGTGGGCCCTGCGCGCGTCGGTGCACCGGCTCGCGCCCGCCGTCGCACGCCGGGCGTTCACGCTTCACTACGCGTGCCTGTGCCTGCCGCCGGCCGCGTGACGGCGGCGAACAGCAGCGAGAGCACCCTGCCCATCAGCTCGTCGGGGACGGCGTCCGGATCGGCCAGCTTCTGGCGCGCGATGCCGTCGGCGAGAGCATCGATCGCGACCGCCAGCTGCTCGGCGGGCATCGCCAGCTCCAGGTCGAACTCGCGCACGCCGTCTGCGATCAGGCGCGTGAGCACCTGGCGCATCTGCGCGAAGCGCGCGGCCACCTTCGGGCGCACCTGCGGGTCGCGCGCGCCGTAGGCCCAGAACTCCATGAACAGCAGCAGCAGCTCCGGCTCGCGCTCGATCATCGTCATCCAGCGCCGCGCGCCGCCCCTCGCCCGTTCGCCGATCGAGGCTCGCTCCCGCACCGCGTCCTCGATCTCGCGCGCGTGCTCGTCGATCTCGCGCTCCATCAACGCCAGGAAGAGGTCCTCCTTGCCGTCGAAGTTCGAGTACAGCGCGCCGGTGGAGAAGCCGGCCTCGGCGGCGATCTCCTCGACGGAGGCTCCGTGGAAGCCCGCGCGCGCAAACACGCTGCGCGATGCCGCGAGCAGCCGCTCGCGCGTGTTCGCGCGACTCTGCTCGCGGGTCAGCCGCGGCGCTTGCGCCTCACGCTGCGCTTGCGCCTCAGGTTGCGTCCTTCGCATCTGCTCCTCCTCCCCGCCGGCGGCGATGTCCACCCCGTCAGTCTAGTTGACAGAGCGTATGCTATTTCGATAACGTTCATTATTCGGTTGGATTCAGCGGATGAGAGGAGATGCACCGATGGCGATCGCCACGAGTTCGATCACCCAGGACACAGGCGTGGCCGGCCTGCCGACCGATGCGATCTCCTACGAGGATCTCTACTCGCGTTGGGAGCGTGGCAACTGGTCGGCCACAGAGCTGGACTTCAGCGAGGACGCGCGCCAGTGGCGCGAGGACTTCACCGACTTCGAGCGCACCGCCGCGCTGTGGAACTACTGCCTGTTCTTCTGGGGCGAGGACGCAGTCACCGAGAACCTCTCGCCCTACATCGACGCCGCTCCGCGCGAGGAGCAGAAGTACTTCCTCGCCACGCAGCAGGTCGACGAGGCTCGCCACGCTGTCTTCTTCAAGCGCTTCATGCAGGAGGTCTGCGGCGTCGGCGACGGCTCCGTGGCCGGCGGCCTGCAGGCGATCAAGCCACAGCTCACATCCGGCTTTCGCAAGATCTTCGACCGCCTGGATCTGATGGCGGACGAACTGCGCGGCGATCACTCCCCGGCGAAACTCGCGGCGGCGGTGACGCTTTACCACATCGTGGTGGAGGCATCGCTCGCCCAGCCGGGCCAGCACTTCATCTGCGGCTACCTCGAGCAGCGCGACCAGCTGCCGGCGTTCCGTCTGGGCATGGCCAACATCGCCGCCGACGAGCAGCGCCA
>JBOGXX010000311.1:0-3043 GCA_050696475.1 Solirubrobacteraceae bacterium
GTTCTTCGAGCAATACAGCCACGAGCCCAACATCGCGGTCCTCAGGTTCTGGGTTGCGTTTGCCAACGCGCCAATCCCTGAACCCGAGATCGAGGCCAGGCGCAAAGCTGGCTACAGAGCCCTCGACGCGATGGAGCAAGAGCTGGCGACGCGCGAGTTTCTCGTCGGAGAGCGTTGCACGATCGCCGACATCGCTCTTTACGCCTACACACACGTCGCAGACGAGGGCGGCTTCGATATGTCTGGCTATCCCGCGATCACGGCTTGGCTAGAGCGCGTGGCTTGTCAACCCCGCCACATCCCGATTACGGCCTGATCACCGCGCTCAGCCCTGCTGGCGGCGCCGGCGGCGAGGCGCGTACCGCGGCAGCGAGCGCTTCACCGATGGCCGCTGGACGGTTGCGATGCCGACGATCTCGCTGCCCCCGGGGTAGGGCTCGAAGCGAACATCGACCGTCGCAGTCGGCGTGGCGCAGCGGTCGCACCCGTTGCTTACGCTCGCGTGGGCCGTCAACGTCTGGCTACGCCGCTCGTGGCAGCCCAGCGGGTACAACCGGCCAAACCCGCTCGATTCGCTCCTCGCGTCCCTGCTCGCGGAAATAATCCTCCAGCGACGCCGCCTGCTCGGCTGCCCAAACGACCTGTTCCCGGTGCAGGTCCGGCAGTGACATCGCGGCGAGCTCAGGGACACGAGTCGCCAGCCTGAACGCCACGCGCGCGGCTGCCAGCGCGTCTGCGTTGGCAGCATGGGCCTGCTCGAGCCTCACGCTGTAGTGCTCGCACACCGCGCCCAGCGTTCGCTTTCCTCGGCGGAAGCGGTCGAAGTGCTTATCCAGCACATGCGGATCGATCACCAGCATGCCCTCCGTGCCGCCCACGCGCTCCACCAGCCGCCGCAGGGCATGGCGTTGCGCTTCGCGGTCGAGGATCGTCAGGTCGAAGCGCGCGTTGAACGCGATCACCGGCACGCCCTCGAGCAGCTTCTCCGCGAGAGCTGCAGTGATCTCCTCGACGGCCTCGCACGCGGACCTTCCCTCCGCGCGAGCGTGCGCCGTCGTGATTCCGTGCACCGCCGTCGCGCCCGCCGGTATCTCGATGCCGGGGTCCACCAGCCACGACAGGTGCTGAGACTCCCGATCATCGCCCACCAGGCTCACCGCCGCGGTGACGATCCGATCGCGCTCGGGATCCACTCCGGTGGTCTCGATGTCAAACGCCGCAAGACGCCCCCGGTGCCAGCTCATTGACGTCAACCGTACGCACGCTCCCGGACAACCCTCCCACCGCCGCGTCTCACAGGTGCGTGCGGCGCTCGACATGGCCGTCGTATGCGACGGCCAGCGACAGGCAGCGCGCTAGCCGATCGTCGCTGCGTCGATCACGAAGCGGTAGCGCACGTCGCTGCGCAGCACGCGCTCGTACGCATCGTCCACGCCGTTCGCGCCGATCAGCTCGATCGCCGGCTTGACGCCGTGCTCGGCGCAGAAGTCCAACATCTCCTGGGTGTCAGCCAGGCCCCCGATCGAGGAGCCCGCGAGGCTGCGCCTGGCACCGATCAGCGAGAACGCGCGGAAGCTGTCCGGCGCCGACGGCGCACCCACGTTCACCAGCGTGCCGTCCACGCGAAGCAGGCGCAGGTACGCGTCCACGTCCAGGTTCGCCGAGACCGTGTTCAGGATCATGTCGAAGCTCGACGCCAGCTCCTTGAACGTGGCGCGATCGGAGGTCGCGTAGTAGTGCTCGGCGCCGAAGCGCAGGCCGTCGTCCCGCTTGCTCAGCGTCTGGCTCAGCACCGTCACCCCCGCGCCCATCGCCGCCGCGATCTGCACGCCCACGTGCCCCAGGCCGCCCATTCCGATCACCGCCAGCCTCGTCCCCTCGCCCACGTGCCAGTGCTTCAACGGCACATACGTCGTGATCCCAGCGCACAGGAGCGGCGCTGCGTACTCCAACTCAATCTCATCCGGGATCCTGACCACGAAGCGATCCTTCACCACGATCCGACGGCTGTAGCCGCCGTAGGTCGGCTCGCCGTCGTAGTCGCGGCCGTTATATGTCAACACCGCGCCCTTCCTACAGAACTGCTCCTCGCCCGCCAGGCAGTACTCGCACTGCTCGCACGAGTCCACCAGGCAGCCGACGCCCACGCGGTCGCCCACCGACAGCTTCTGCACCGCGCCGCCGATGGCCGTGACCGTTCCCGCGATCTCGTGGCCGGGCACCATCGGGTAGATCGAGCCGCCCCACTCGTCCTTGACCTGGTGGATGTCGCTGTGGCAGATGCCGCAGTACTCGACCTCGATCTGAACGTCGCGGGCGCCCAGCTCCCTGCGCTCGATCGTCGTGTGCACGAACGGCGCGCCCGCCGACGGGGCGCTCAACGCGGCGGTGCTCGACCTCACGAGCGCCCCGCCGCGGTCGCCGCCGCAGCGCCCGGTCCACGTTTGGCCCAGCCCTGGCGCAGCAGCTCCAGCAGCGCATCCGGCGGCTGCGCCCCGGAGGCGCCCAGCCTGCGATCCACCACGAATGTCGGCACCGCGCCGATTCCCAGCTCGCCTGCGGTGCGCTCGTCCGCGCGGACCTCCTGCGCGTAGCGCTCTCCCGCGAGCAGCTCGCGCACCTCCCCGCGCTCGAGTCCCACTTCCATCGCCAGCCGCACTAGCGTATCGTGGTCTGAGATCAGCTCGCCTTCGCTGAAGTACGCCTGCAGCAGGCGCTCCTTCATCGCGTCCTGGCAAGCATGCGTCTGCGCCAGGTGCACCAGTCGATGGGCGTCGAAGGTGCTGCCGCTGCGGGCGGCGCCGAAGCGAAACGCCAGGCCCTCGCCCGCGGCCACCTCGGTCAGCTGCTGCTCGGCCGCGCGTGCCTGCTCCACCGTCATGCCGTACTTCTGCGCCAGGCGCTCCGCGCGATCGCCCTCGCGCTCCGCCGGCGCGTCCGGGTCGAGCTCGAAGCTCCGCCAGCTCACACGGACGTCGTCGCGGTGCTCAAACCGCTCCAACGCCGATTCCAAGCGGCGCTTGCCGATGTAGCACCACGGGCA
>JBOGXX010000312.1:0-4779 GCA_050696475.1 Solirubrobacteraceae bacterium
CCCGTGTTCGGCGTGAATGCCGATCTCTCGCCGCTGCTCGTGGTGTTCGTCGGGCTGCTGTGCGGATCCACCGTCGGCGCCGTGTGCGGCTTTGCCGTCGGCCTGCTCGTCGACCTGACGCTGCTGCAGACGCTCGGCCTGACCTCGCTGATCTTCACGCTGATCGGCTACTGGAGCGGACGCCTGCGCGAATTGCGCGACCCCCAGGGCGCGCTGATGCCGCTGCTGGTCGGCGCCGGCGCCGCCGCGACCTCGCTCGTGGGCTACTCGCTGATGGAGTTCATGCTCGGCGTGGACGCGCCCGTGAGCTTCGAGCTGCTGCGCGAGATCGTGCTCGGCGTCGTCGTCGACACGATTCTCGCGCTGCCGATGTGGGCGCTCGTGCGCCGCTCGCTGGAGGGTGCGCTGCCCGAGGACCCGCGTAGGCGTCGGCGCCGGCGCACCTACACGACCGGCGGTCTGAGCCCCCTCTCCAAAGCATGAGCGCGATTGAGCCCGTACGCAAACGGGACCCGCGCGTGCCCGTCCCGCCGCAGCTGGCGCTGCGCGTGGCGATCGTCAGCGGCGTCGTGATGGTGATGTTCGGCGTGATCTTCTTCCGCCTGTGGTTCCTGCAGGTCCTCTCCAGCGAACAGTACGTCCAGCAGGCAACCGCCAACCAGGTCCGCGAAATCCCGATCGCCGCGCCGCGCGGGGAAATCCTCGACCGCGAGGGCCAGACGCTGGTTGGCAGCACGGTCACCAACGCAGTGCAGATCGCGCCTGAGAACCTGCCCGCCGGAATCGCCTCGCAGGTCGCCGCATATCAGGAACGCTTCGACGAAGCCGAAGTCGCCAGGCGCGCGGCCGTCAAGCGCCTGTCCGGTTACGAGGCCGCGCTGCGAGGCGTCAGGCACCTGAGTCACTCCCAGCGCGTCGAGCTCGATCGTCTGGAGCAGGCCACGGGGCCTGCGCGCGTGAAGGTGCCGCCGCTGCCGCGGAGCGCATCGGCGCTGCGCGGTCTGTTTAGGCGGCTGGGTGCAGTGATCGGTGTGACCGCGCGCAAGATCGATGAACGCGTCGTCGAGGCAATGACCGCGACGCCGTATGCATATGTGACGATCAAGACCGACGCGGGGCGCCGCGCACTGACGATCCTCGGCGAGCGCGCGCAGGAATTCCCCGGCGTCGTGCAGGAACCGGTCTCGATCCGCGAATACCCGGATGGAGAAATGGCCGCGCAGGTGCTCGGCTACGTGGGCCAGGTCAACGAAACGGAGCTCAAGGAGCCGGCGTTCCGCGGCGTGAAGGCGGGCACGATCGTGGGGCAGGCGGGTCTCGAGTACCAATACGACCAGTACCTACGCGGCAAGCCCGGCGAGCAGCGGATCGCGGTCAACGCCGAAGGCCAGGCGGTGCCCAGCAAACTCGCGCCGACCCCGCCCAAGGCTGGGCACGCGTTGCAGACGACGCTCGACCTCGGTCTTCAGCGCGCCAGCGAAAAGGCGCTGCTGAAAGGCATGGAAGACGCGCGCGCCGGCGGCAAACCAGCGATCGCCGGCGCCTTCGTCGCGCTCGACCCGCTCAGCGGCGAAGTGCTGGCGATGGGCTCCTCGCCCAGCTTCAATCCGAGCCGCTTCGCAAAACCTCTCACCGAAGGCGAATACGACGAACTGACGGGCGCCGACGGCGAAGAGCCCGGTCGGCTCACCGACCTCGCCGACGAAGGCGCCTACCCCACCGGCTCGACGTTCAAGCCGATCACCGCCATGGCCGCGCTGGAAGCGGGCGTGATCACGCCCAACGAGGGGCTCGGCGCGGGCCAGTGCATCTACGTCTCCACCGAGCCGTTCTGCAATGCGGGGCATGCCGAATACGGAGCGGCGACGCTGGTGGAAGCGCTCAAGGAGTCCTCCGACACCTACTTCTTCACCGTCGGCAAACTCGCCAACGAACACGGCGGCGAGATCATCCAGAAGAAGGCTCGCGAGCTGGGCGTGGGAGAGCCCACGGGGATCGACCTGCCGAACGAGTTCCCCGGTGTCGTGCCGAGCCCCAAGTGGCTGGCTGAACAGAACGAGCTGGAAGCCAGATGCACCAAAGCGCACCATGGCCACCCCTGCTACATCGTCGCCGAACCCGGGGCTCCATGGACGGTGGGATACAACATGGACCTGGCGGTGGGCCAGGGCGAGCTGCTCACCGACCCGCTGCAGATGGCCGTCGCCTACTCCACGCTGGTCAACGCCTACCGCAACGGCGGCGACGGCACCGTCGTGACGCCGCACCTGGGCCAACAGATCGACGAAGCCAATCACAGCCTCGTGCAGACACTGAAGTTCCCCAGCCGCCATGTCCACCTCAATTACGAAGATCTCGGTCTCGTGATGGAAGGCCTGCACGAGGCCGCCACTGCGCCTGGGGGAACCTCGACGGAAGTGTGGACAGGCTGGGATCAGTCGGAAGACCCGGTGTACGGCAAGACGGGCACGGCCGAACGCGCTGGGCATGTGGAACAGTCCTGGTACATGTGCTACCTCGGCAACGCGCAGCGCCCGATCGTGATCGCCGTGACCGTTGAGGAAGGCGGCTTCGGCGCGGAAACGGCCGCGCCGATCGCGCGCCTGATCGCCTCGCAGTGGTACGGCAAGACGAAGCAGTTCATCCCCGGGGGCTCCAAGACGAATTGAGCCCGCTCAGCCCGATTCAGGTGTCCGATGAGGCGCCAGCTGCCGCCGCGCCGCGCACGCTGCGCCTGCCGCTGGACCCGTTGCTGGCGCTCGCGGTGATCGGCCTCGGCGTCTGTTCGACCCTCACGCTGCGCGTCGCCACGCTGCACCTCTCGCCGGGTCCGCACTACTACATCGAGCGCCAGGGCATCTATCTGGGAATCGGCTTCCTGCTGATGCTCGCCGTCTCCCGCTTGGACTACTCGCTCCTGCCCCGCTACAAAAACTGGATCTACGGGGTCCTCATCTTGAGCATCCTCGCGGTGCTCGGGCTGGGGCACTCGGCCAACGGCGCGCAGCGCGCGATCAACCTCCCGCTGTTCTCCTTCCAGGCCTCCGAGCTCGGCAAGGTGCTGCTGATCCTCGCGCTGTCATCGTTCATCGTCGAGCGCTCGCGGCGGATGCGCGAGCGCCACACGATCGTGCGCGTGTTGATCGCGGCGCTCGTGCCGACGATCTTCGTGATCGCCCAGCCGTACCTCGGCTCCGGCCTCGTCTACATGACGATCGCGTGCATGATGCTGTTCATCGCCGGAGCCGCGTGGCGTCACCTCGCGGCCTTGGCGGCGCTCGTGTGCGTGTCGGTCGCGTTCGTGCTGGTGGCGGGGCCGGCGGTGGGCATCAACGTGCTCAAGCCCTACCAGGTCGAACGTCTCACGGCTTTCATCCACCCGAGCGCCGATGTGCCCAAGGAAGGTGCGGAAGCGACCGACCCGTCCTACCAGCAGGAAGAGTCCAAGATCGCGATCGGCGCCGGCGGCAAGACCGGGCGTGGCGCGAACACCAGCCAGGTCTCCAACGGCTATGTGCCTGAGAGCGATACCGACTTCGTCTTCGCGGCCGTCGGCGAACGCTACGGCTTCGCCGGCGCCGGCCTCGTCGTGCTGCTCTATGCGTTGCTGATCTCGCGCGCGCTGCGGGTCCTCGTGATGGCCAAGGACCTGCTCGGCTCCCTGATCGCCGCCGGTGTAGCGGCTATGCTCATGTTTCAGGTCTTCGTCAACATCGGGATGACAGTTGGGATCATGCCCATCACCGGCGTCACGCTTCCGCTCATGAGCTACGGCGGCTCGTCGGTCATCGCGACGATGCTGGCGGTAGGCCTGCTGCAATCGATCTATATCCAGGCGCGCGCCTCAGCCACTCTGAAGGACCGCGTACTGCGCTACTAGACCTGAATGTCCGCCGAGCGTCCCTCACCAGACCGTCAGCCCCGCTGGGTTCTACGCCTGGTCGCGACGGGTGCGCCGCGGCGGCCGTCCCGCCCGCACGCGGGCTCGCCCACTCGGTGGCAATCCGCCAGACGCGCGGCCCGTTTCCATACCGAAAGACTGGATCAAATTGAAAAAGCAAGTGCTTGTCAGCGTCGACCGCGCGGAGACGCGCGTGGCGCTTCTGGAGGCGAGCGGAACGCCCGCCGCCTCGCGTTCATCCTCGAGCCGGGGCCGCAAGCGCGGAAGCAAGGGCCCAGAGGCCGGCTACCGGGTCGCTGAGCTCTACATCGAGCGACGCGGCGGTCGCTCGATAGTCGGCAACATCTACAAGGGCAAGGTCGACAACGTCCTGCCCGGCCTCGAGGCGGCGTTCGTCGACATCGGCCTCGACAAGAACGGCTTCCTGCACGTCGACGACATCGTCATGCCCGGCGTGGAGATCGCCCGTCGCGGCCGCACCGGCTCGAAGGGCGCGAAGATCTCGCAGCTGCTCAAGCCTGGGCAGGAGATCATCGTGCAGGTCATGAAGGACCCCTTGAAGACGAAGGGGGCCCGCCTGTCGATGCAGCTCTCGATCGCGGGGCGCTACCTCGTGTACGTGCCGCAGGGCGAGGGCGTCGGCGTTTCACGCCGGCTCTCCGACAAGGAGCGCGACCGGCTCCGCAAGCAGTCCAAGGGGCTCGACCTCCAGGACGGCGGTGCGATCATCCGTACTGCCGCATCCGGGGCCACGCGCGAGGACTTCGAGCGCGAGATGAAGTACCTGTTCAAGCTCTACGAGCTGCTCCAGAAGCGTGCCGCCGACGCCACGGCGCCGGCCATGGTCTTCCAGGAGGCGGACCTCTCGGTGCGCGTCG
>JBOGXX010000313.1:0-2499 GCA_050696475.1 Solirubrobacteraceae bacterium
CTCCCGGCGGGCGTGCGGACGCGCGTGTCGCCGGTCACGCAGTAGCGCATCGCGGCAGCCGGGTCGTCGTCGATCGAGCCGAAGTTGCCCTGCCCGTCTACCAGCTCGTTGCGCATCGAGAACTCCTGCGCCATGCGCACGAGCGTGTCGTAGATCGCGGAGTCGCCGTGCGGGTGATAGTTGCCCATCACCTCGCCGACGATCTTGGCGCACTTGGCGTAGGAGCGGGTCGGGCCGAGACCGAGCTCGTTCATCGCGTAGAGCACGCGACGGTGAACGGGCTTCAGGCCATCGCGCACGTCGGGCAAGGCTCGCCCGACGATCACCGACATGGCGTAGTCGAGGTAGGCGGTGCGCATCTCCTCCTCGAGCGCGCGGGGTTCGATGTTTCCGCCGCCGATCACGTCAGCGCTGGCCATGTGTGCTCACCCCGTCAGACATCCAGGTTCGCCACCGCCCGTGCATTGTCCTCGATGAACGCGCGTCGCGGCTCTACCTGGTCGCCCATCAGCATCGAGAAGATGCGGTCGGCGGCGAAGGCGTCCTCGAGCGTGACCTGCGCCAGCGTGCGTGTGGCCGGGGCCATGGTCGTTTCGCCGAGCTGCTCGGCGTTCATCTCGCCGAGCCCCTTGAAGCGCTGGAGTTTGGTGCCCTTCTGAGCGACGGCCATCACGGCCGGATGCAGCGCCTCGAAGGAAGAAGCGACCTCGTGCGCGTCACCGAGGCCCACCTCGAACGCCGGGACACCGGCGAGCTCGAGCAGCTGGGCGTGCACGCGCGAGAGCTGGCGGTACTCCTGCGAGTCGAACAGGCTGCGCTTGATGCGGTGGACACGCGCGAACCCCGTCTTGGCTTCGACCGCACGGATGCGCAGCTCGAGCGGGTCGCTGTCGAGCAGCTCGGTGGCGTGCGTGTCGCCGTCGAGGCCGGCGCGCTCGAGCAGCCGCACGGCGGCGTCGGCGCTCAGTGCCTGCTCCCCCAGCAGCGAGGACTCCTCCATGAACTGAACGACGTCCGTCCCATGCGCGGCGCGCAGCGAGGAGGACCACCCCTCGTACTGCTTCAGCAGTCGGGTGAAGCGCTGCCAGCGCGCCTCGGTGAGCTTGAACTGGGTGCCGTGTCGGTCGAAGACCGCGATCTTCTCCCACTTGTCCGACAGCAGGATCTCCTCCAGTTCGGAGTCCTTCTCGATGTAGCGCTCGCGCGAGCCCTGCTTGAGCTTGTAGAGCGGCGGCTTGGCGATGTAGACGTAGCCGGCCTTGATCAGCTCTTCCATCTCGCGGAACAGCAGCGTCAGCACGAGCGTGCGGATATGCGCGCCGTCGACGTCCGCGTCGGTCATCAGGACGACCTTGTGGTAGCGCGCGTTCTCGATGTTGAACTCGTCGCGCACCCCCGTCCCGATCGCGGTGATCAGCGCTTGCACCTCGGTGTTCTGAAGAACCTTGTCGATACGCGACTTCTCGACGTTGAGGATCTTGCCGCGCAGCGGCAGCACGGCCTGGGTTTCACGGTCGCGACCCTGCTTGGCCGAGCCGCCGGCGGAGTCACCCTCGACCACGAACAGCTCCGCGAGCGACGGATCCTTGATCGAGCAGTCGGCGAGCTTTCCGGGCAATGTCGAGTTCTCGAGCGCGGACTTGCGTCGTGTCAGGTCGCGGGCCTTGCGCGCAGCCTCGCGGGCGCGCTGGGCCTGCACGGACTTCATGATCACGGCGCGGGCCTCGCTGGGGTTCTCCTCGAGGAACTCGCCGAGGCCGGCGTTTACGATCGACTCGACGAAGCCGGCCATTCCGGGGTTGCCGAGCTTTGTCTTGGTCTGGCCCTCGAACTGGGGGTCGCGCAGCTTGACCGAGACCACCGCGGTGAGACCCTCGCGCACGTCCTCGCCGGTGAGGTTGTCCTCTTTGTCCTTGAGCAGGCTGTGATCGCGCGCGTACTTTTTGAGCGTGCGCGTCAGCGCCGAGCGAAATCCGCTTAGGTGCGAGCCGCCCTCGCGCGTGTTGATGTTGTTGGCGAAGGAGTGGATCGAGTCCTGGTAGGAGGAGTTCCACTGCATCGCCACCTCGGCGGCGCCCTCCTCGGACTCGCCGGCGAAGAACACGACCTTGCGGTGGACCGTGTCCTTGTTCTCGTTCAGATAGGAGACGAAGTCCTCGATCCCGCCTCCGTACTGGAACTGGGCGGAGTGGCCCTCGCCACGCTCGTCGACGATCGAGATCTTCAGCCCGCGCGTCAGGAAGGCGGTCTCGCGCAGGCGCTCCTCGAGCGTGCTGAAGTCGAAGTCGAGCGACTCGAAGATGTCGGCGTCGGGGAGGAACGTGACGCTCGTGCCGGTGGAGCTGCCGGGTGCCAGCGCCTCGCCCCTGACCAGCTCGGACCGGGGGGCGCCGCGTGAGTACTCCTGGCAGAACACATGGCCGTCGCGGCGGACCTCGACCCGCAGCCGTTCGGAGAGCGCGTTGACCACCGACACGCCGACGCCGTGCAGGCCTCCGG
>JBOGXX010000314.1:0-17230 GCA_050696475.1 Solirubrobacteraceae bacterium
ATCTTCTTCGGCATCGTCCCGCAGACGCTGTTCGACCTGGTGAATCACGCGGGCAGCGCACTGAGCGGACTTTTCTGAATCGGCCGACGCCGCCCGAGGGGCGCTTCGTCGTCGCGGCAGCCGCTCACTGCGTGCGCTCGCGCACGAGCTGCTTGTAGGCGTCGGCGACGAGCGGCACGCGCAGGCGCGGCGCGCGACGCATCACCCAGAACGCCGCTCGCAGGTGCGGGCGATCGACGACCACGACCGGCTTGCCGCGCTCGGCGGCGCGCACGATCGCGCGGGCGACGTAGTCGGCGGACATCGCCTTCTCGGGGGTGACGCCGCCGGTCGGCCCCCACTCGTGCTCCGCTTCGAGCTGATCCGTGCGCACGTCTCCGGGGCACACCACGGTGGCACGCACGCCGCTGCCGGCGAGCTCGTGGGCGAGCACCTCGCCCAGCCCGACCATCGCCCACTTGCTGGTGCAGTAGGAGGTGTAGGAGGGCCCGCCGATCAGCCCCAGCTCGGAGGAGATGAGCACGATCCGCCCGAAGCCCCGCTCGCGCATGCCCGGGAGCACCCCCTGGGTGAGCCAGACGGCGGCCCCGACGTTCAGGCGGAAGCTCTCTTCGAAGTCCTCGGGCTTCACGTCCTCGACGAAGTCGCGCCGCAACACACCCGCACAGCTGACCAGCACGTCCACCGCTCCGAGCGCGGCGCTCACCTCCGCGACGGCGTGCGCGCATTGCGCGGGGTCGAGGAGGTCGGCGGCCACGACGTGATGGGCGCCGTGGATCTGCCCGTCGACCTCGGCCAGCAGTTGCGCGTTGCTGGCGACGAGGCCGACGCGGGCGCCCAGCGCGGCGAAGCGCCGCGCGCTCGCCAGCCCGATGCCTCGGGAGGCGCCGGTCACGAGCACGGTCTTGCCCGCGAGGCTGGAGCTCACCCGAGGCGTCCCGATGCCTCGGCCGCGGCTTCGGCCTCCTGCAGCTGGCGCTCCACGAGATCGAGACCGGCGGACCAGAAGCCGGGGTCGGCGAGGTTCACGCCGACGATCTCCCCGAGCTGCTGCGGGTCGCGCGAGCCTCCGGCGGCTAGCAGCTCGAGGTAGCGCGGCACCAGCTCCGCTCCGAGCGCCTCGTAGCGCTCGTAGACCGACAGCGCGAGCAGCTGCCCGTAGGCGTAGGCGTAGACGTAGCCGGGGCTGGCGATGAAGTGCGGAATGTAGGACCACCAGCTGGCGTAACCCTCCGTCAGCTCGACCGAGTCGCCGAGCATCTCGGACTGGCTCTGCGTCCACAGCTCGCCGAAGCGCTCGGCGGAGATCTCACCCTGCTCGCGCCTGGCGGTGTGGACGAGATGCTCGAAGCGGTTCATCGCCACCTGGCGAAAGACCGTTGCGATCGTGTCCTCCAGGTTCTCGGCGAGCAGGGCCAGCCGGGAGGCCGGCTGCGAATCCGCCTCCAGGAGCCGTCCGAAGACGACGGTCTCCCCGAAGACCGAAGCGGTCTCGGCGAGCGTCAGCGGCGTGCTCTGATGAAAGACGCCCTGCGGCGCGGCGAGCGCGAAGTGCACGCCGTGGCCGAGCTCGTGCGCGAGCGTCAGCACATCACGCCGGCGCGAGGTGAAGTTGAGCAGCACGTATGGAAACACAGAGGGCACGGCGGCCGCGCAGAACGCCCCGCCCCGCTTGGCCGGGCGCACGGGAGCGTCGATGCGCCGCTGCTCGAAGAAGCGCCTGGCCAGCACGCCGAGCTCGGGGGAGAACGAGGCATAGCAGTCGAGCACGATCTCGCGCGCCTCGGCGTAGGTGTAGCTGGCCTGGTCCTCGGTGACGGATGCCATCCGGTCGTAGTCGGCGAGCCGCTCGACGCCGAGCAGCTTCGCCTTCAGCCGGTACCAGCGGCGGGGAATCTCATAGCGCTCGCGCACGGCCTCGATCAGCGCGTCGACGGACTCGTCGCTGGCCTCGTTGGCGAGGTTGCGCGCGGCAAGCCAGTGGGGATAGCCGCGCAGGCGGTCGTCGGTCGCCTTGTCGGCAAGCAGCGTGTTGAACAGGTAGGCGCGCGTGCGCAAGCCTGGGGCGAGGGCCGCGGTGACGGCCTCGGCGGTGGTGCGGCGGATCTCGCGGTCGGCGAGCGACAGGCGGCTGAGGGCAACGTCCAGCGCGACCTTCTCAGCGGCGTCGGCGCCAACGAGCTCGACCTCGATCGCGGAGGTCAGCTCCTCGAACAGACGCGTCCATGCGCTCGCCCCGGTGAGCGACTTCTCGGCGAGGATCTTCTCCTCGGGCTCGCTCAGCAGGTGGTCGCGGTAGCGACGCACGTTGCGCAGGTGGTGCGCGCAGAACTCGAGGCCCTCCCCGCCGAGCAGCTCCTCCGCCCGCTCGTCCGCCAGCGCCGCCCACTCCAGCTCGAAGAACAGCAGCTTCGTCTGGATCGCCGTCTCCTGCTCCTGCACGCGCTGGAGCAGCGCGCCGTTGGCCGGCGTGGCGGTGTCGGTGGAGAAGCGCAGCGCGGCGTAGTAACCGGCGCGGGCGAGGAGCTCGTGGATCGCGGCGAGCTCGCTCATCGCCTGGCGCAGGCCGGGGCTGTCGAGCTCAGCGAGGCGGCCGGCGTGAGCGCCGGCAAAGCTCTGTGCGCGCTCGAGCGCGTCCTTCAAACGACGCTCAACCCCCTCCTCGCCCTCTCCGTCGACGAGCGGCTCGAGATCCCAGGCCGTCTCCGCCAGCTCGGGGTCGCTCGACTCAGTGGGGGGTGCGGACGCCATGGCCGCCCCAGCTTAGAGCCTCCAATCACGGGGTGAAGCGCTTCTCAGCCAGGCAAGCGTTACCTTGCCCGGATGGCGACTCGAACGCTTGCGCTCCTGCTCGGGCTGGCGCTGTGTGCGGGCGGGTCCTCCGCGCAGGCCTCCGCGGCCACCAAACCGGGCCACAACGCTGCGCACTCCAAGCACAAGGCGCCGCCGCCGGAGATCGCGCTGACGCCGACGCTCGGCGCGGGAGGCGTGGGGGTGACGATGGCGCCTGTGGGGCTGTCGGTCGAGTATCCGGTGATGGCCCACGACCTGGGAAGCGGCGACTGCGCACCGGCGACGCTGAGCGCCGAGCTGCAGCAGCTCGGCTCGCCGCCGATCGCACTCGCTGGAGACAGCCAGGACGAGACCGCCCCGAGCGGCGCCGTGCCCGCCCCGGCGCAGTCCTGGGAGGCGGCGACGCTGTACACGCTGCCGGCTTCCTTCTGGACACAGCTGCACTGCCTGCTGGCGAGCACTCCCGACCCGCTCACCGTCGGGCTGAACGCGCGCACGGGCCAGGCGTCGTGGGCCGCGCAGATGGTGGCCGGCGCGCAGAGCGCGGCCACGAACGGGCTGGCGTTCTCGCTGGGGAACGAGCCGGACCTGTACCCGCTGCCGAACTACTCCGAGCTGGACAAGCCGCAGGTCAACGAAGAAGCGGTGGCCGTGAACACCTACCTGCAGATCGCCGAACAGACCAAGCCGGCGGTCGGCGACTCCCCGCTCATCGGACCGGAACTGGCAAGGCCGGCGGACTGGCGCCACGAACTGCCGCGGGTGATCGCGCAGCTGCACGAGCAGACCGTAGGCGTCCATCTCTACCCGCTGAGCACGTGCGTCACGCCGAAGGCGGTGACGATCTCGGGCCTGCTCTCCAGCGAGGCGGCTGAAACGCCACGCAGCCTGGCGTGGGTCGTCGCCGACGCGAACGCGGCACAGGTGCCAGCGATCATCTCCGAGGCCAACTCCGCATCCTGCGGCGGCGTGGCGGGCGTGTCCGACAGCCCTGCATCGGCGGTGTGGGCGGTGCGGTTCGTGCTCTCCGCGCTGATGACCGGCTTCCGGGAGGTGCGCTTTCACTTCAGCGGAGGCCCGTACGACCCGTTCGTCGTCAACGGCGAAGAGGTGCTCAGCCGCCCGCTCGAGAGCGCGCTGGTGGCGCTCAACCAGTGGCTGCCGGTCGGCTCCTCTGTGCGCGGGCTGGATGTTCGGGGGCTCGTTGCGGACGCCGTGAGCAAGCCCTCGGGCGCGAGCATGCTGATCCTCGAGAACGAGCACCGCACGGCTCGGTCGGTGCTCGTGCGCGGAGTGGGCAGCGCGATGATCCAGACGCTCGGCCCGACACGCGCGGGGATGCTGAGCAGCGAGCTTCTCTCCCCCCGCGATCGCGTCGAGCTGACGGTCGCGCCGAACAGCGTGCTCGCCGTCTCGCCCTCGAGCTGAGCCCACGCCGAGCGACCGTCTCGCCGGCGCAACGCGTCGCTCGGCGGCGTCTCGCATCGCTCGGCGGTCGTCCGGGTGACCTCCTAGGATCGGCCGCCCGATGCGCGAGACCAGCCCCCAGGTATTCCTCCTCGCCCGCCCGTCTGTGGACCTCGACGGGATGCGCGCCTACCTGCGCGACGTCGGCGGCGAGTCGTGGCTGGAGCGTCGCCTGGAGGAGCCCGAGGAGGCCGCCAACGGCGGCGAGCTGATCGTCGAGTTCGGCGGGCGTGCGTGCTATCGCAGCTGGGAGCCGGGCCTGAACCCGAACGTCACGCGGGTCCGCACGGACCAGCGCGAGTACTTCGCGAACATCCTGCGCTCGGCCCACGGCAGCGTGCTCGAGCATGCGAACTACAGTTTTGCGATTCGGAATTGTTCTCGTGTTTTCACTCACGAGCTTGTAAGACATCGAGCCGGCTCGGCCTTCAGCCAGGAGAGCCTGCGCTATGTGCGCCTGACGGACATCGGCTTTCGCGTGCCGGCAGCGCTGGAGCCCGTGCGCGAGCAGGTGCTGGCGATCGTCGAGCAACTGGAGGAGTTCCAGGTGAGCGCCGCCGAGGAGCTGGGGATCGACGAGCCGGGCGTGCCGTTTCACGTCAAGAAGGAGGTCACCTCCGCGCTGCGCCGTCTGGCGCCGATCGGCCTGAGCACTGACATCCTGTGGAGCGCCAACGCCCGCACGCTGCGTCACGTGATTGAGATGCGCACCGCCGAGGGCGCCGAGGAGGAGCTGCGCCTGGTGTTCGACCAGATCGCACGAATCATGCTCGCGGAGGCACCGGGGCTCTTCCAGGACTTCGTCCGCCAGGGCGACGGCTCCTGGGTGGCGGAGTACCGCAAGGTCTAGACGCGCGGCCGTTCGCCGACCTGGACAGGTTCAGCTCGTGGGAGGGTATGGAGCGTGGCCTTCGGCGCCCGCTTCTCGTCCAATCCATCACTCTCGCCGTGGAGGCGCCGGACTTTTGCTTTGGCGACTGAGCGGAAGTGCCGGGGGTTGCCGGTCTGAAGCTGATCGGTGCTGCGCAGGTCGCGGCCGACCTTCGTTCTTTTACCAGGGGACGGCCTGGCCTCGGTAGTCGAGGTATCGCAGGCCGGGGTGGCCGCGTTGGGCGTCGATGGTCGTGACGAGCTTTGGGACACTCTCGCCGATGGTGAGGCGAGCGTCGGGTCCGCCCATTTCGGTCTGGACCCAGCCGGGCGCCATCAAAAGCAACGTTCGATTGTCGTGGTGGCGCGCGGCGTAGCTGCGCATCAGCTGGTTCAGGGCCGACTTGCTAGCTCGGTAGATCTCCCAGCCACCGCCTTGGTTGTTGGCGATGCTGCCTTGACCGGAGGACATGACGGCAATCGTGCCGTTGGGGTCGGTGAGCTGGCGGAGCGTCTCGACTACGCGCATCGGGCTCAGCGCGTTGGTGCTCATCACCCGGGTGAATTCCTCGGCGGTGATGTTCGCGGTGGTCTGCTCCAGGCGGTGGGTGACACCGGCGACGACGAACAGCAGATCAAACGTGCGGGCACCGAGCCGGTCGCACAGGGCCAGGACCTGCTCCGGTGCGTTTATGTCGACGTGCTCGATTTCCAGCCGCGCACCGGCGGTGTCCTGCAGCTCGTGCAGCGCCGTATGACCCGTACCACGGGCGGTTGCCACGACCCGCGCGCCGCGGTCGATGTACTCCGCGGCGATCGCGTAGCCCAAACCGCGAGACGCGCCGATCAGAAGGACGCTGGCGTTGGCTGAGGCCGCGCTCATGACCGCCGCTGCAGCGTTCCGGCTGCGGCGGAGCCAATGGGGCCCGATGGGCCGGTGTCAAAGATGCGCATCAGAACCTCGCCAGTGGATTTCGGGTCAGGCGGGTCGTGATCATGAGGACAAGCGGCCAGTCCGGTCAACGCACCTGAGCATAGAGCTCCGGTGCGCCTACGGGTTGACGAGGAACCAGATCGCGGAGCTGACGCGCGAAGGTCGTCGATCAGGAGGGAGGCAGCTCGGAGGCAGCTCGGCGAGCGCCAGCGCGCAGATGTAGAGGGCGAAACCGCCGCTCTCCATGACGAAGCCGGTGAGCCACGCGCGGCTCGTGAGCAGTAGCTCGGCCGAGTGGCCCATGCCAGCGCCCCACGCCTTGAACCGCCATGACTCCCGTGCGGTGAGCAAGCGCCCTACCGCACGAGCTCGCCACCAGCACTCGAGGCGAGGACCAGGCGTCCGAGCTGCTGGTCGACGCGCGGCCGCTCTCGGCGGATGCAGGCGTCTCAGACACCACCAGAGCCGGTCGCCAGACACCCCCCCTTTGGAACGTAGGGGAAAGAGTGGCCCCTACGCGTTCGAGAGTGCTGCTCCCGGACGCAAGCGAGCGTGCCGAGGGAACAGCCCCACGTGCCCCCTCCGGAGGAGCAGGAGGCGCGCTTTACGGTGCGGGCCGACGACGCGTCAGGAGGCCGCTATATCGCTCCGTCCGACCTGGACAGGTAGGTGCTACGCGCGACCGCCTGTCTGGACGGCCTCGGCAACCTGCTGTACTCGCCAGGCGAACAGCGGGCTGTGCCACACCACGAGGCCGTCTGAGAAGGTGAGCTTCCCGCGAACGCGTGTTACCGTGCCCGGCCCGAGAGGATACTGAGCGAGTCTCGCCCCTGGCTGATGAAAGGGAAGATCCCGGAACACGTACACCTGCCGATCGGTCACGAGCACCGTGCGATGAAAGTGAAAGAAAAGCAGCGCAACCAGCAGGCCGACGTACGGCAACTCCTCCAGCACGCCGGCGATCAAAGCCATCGTCAACGAACTGAAGCCGAACGAGATCGTCACCGCCTCCTCGCTCGAGATCTTGGCTCGCCGCGCGTACCGTCCCGCCATCCGCTTGCGCCTGCTGGAACCCATCCCTGCCCTCACGAGCCGACTCGGTGACCGCCGAGGCGAGCTCGGCGCCTAGGCGCCTAGGATCATATCGGAGTCCCTTCCGGGCGCGGTGCAACGCGCGCCTGCTCTGCCTCGGTGAGCAGGGGCCAACCAGACCGCTGATCTTGTGCCGCTCCGGACGAAAGGAAGGCGGCGCTGGGTGCCGCAGGAGCCCGCTAAACCGCTCCGTCCGACCTGGACAGGTTCGGCTCTGGGCAGGGCATGAGCGTTGCCGTTGGCGCAGCTTCACGTGCGAAAGCAGCACTCTCATGCCGCATGATCGGCGCTTTCCCGACGTTTCGTCGCGGCAGCCCGGTGAGGCGGTGATCAATGCTTCGACACTTCTTCCCGGGCGATCCGTCACGCTGCGCGGAGCGGTGACGCCGGAGCCTTCGGGCAAGTAGCCTGCGGCCTGTGCCTGCGGTGTTCAATCTTTACGGTGAGGACTGGGATGGGACTGAGGCTCGTCCCGGATGGCGGAGCAAGGCGGCCCAGATCGGCCGGCGCATCGGAGCTGAGCTGATCGGCGGGGGCGTATACGAGCTCGAGCCGGGCGAACGTCTTTGGCCCTACCACACCCACCACGCCAACGAGGAGTGGCTACTTGTCGTTCGGGGCCACCCCACGCTGCGCACACCGGAGGGAGATCACGATCTGAAGGAGGGAGACGTCGTCGCGTTCCCTCGCGGAGATGGAGGTCTGCACCAGGTCAGCAACAGGACCGATGCGCCGATCCGCGTATTGATGCTCTCGACGCTGATATCCCCGGACTTGGTCCACTATCCCGACAGCGGGAAGTTCGGTGCCCGCGACGTGAAAGGGGAGCGCGTGCTCCTCAGTCGTCCCGGGCCGGTGCTCGACTACTGGGACGGCGAGGACTAGCAAAGACCTGCTCGTCTGCCGGTCACCCGACACCACCCGGGGCGTAGTTCCGCTTCGCGCGGAAACCAGCGTCGCTGCGCGCCTGCTTCGCAGGTCGTGGCGCAGCTTCCGCCCGCTAGCCTCGCGCAGCGCCCATTGCTATAGCGTCTTCTTCAATGGGCCATCACGAGACGACCATCGATCAATTCACCCGCCAGGCGGCCGGCTTCGCCTCAGCTGCGGCTATGAACGACGCCTCGGCGATGGAGTTGCTGCTGCGAGCTACGGGCGTGGGGGCATCCGACCGCGTGCTCGACGTAGCGTGTGGACCGGGGATCGTGGCGGCCGCATTGGCGCAGGAGGCAGAGCGTGCAGTTGGGATCGACCTGACGCCCCAGATGGTTGCCCAAGCGCGCCGGCGCTGCGCGGCCCAGGGCCTCTCAAATGTGTCATTCGACGTTGGCGACGTCGCACGGCTGCCGTACCTCGACGGCGCTTTCACGATCGTCACCTGCCGGTACGCGCTGCACCACCTGGTTGACCCGGGAGACGTAGTGAAGGAGATGGCACGAGTGTGCGCGCCGGGTGGTCGGATCGTCGTGGCAGACATCGTCGTCGGCACCGACCCGGCGGTCGCCCACCGGTTCAATGACGTCGAGCGGGCGCGCGACCCCTCCCACGTCCGGGCTCTCACCGCCAAAGAGATTCTCACGGCGATGCGCACCGCAGGCCTGTCACCTCAGCTTGAGGGCGCATATCAGTTGGCCGTTGAGCTTGAGTCCTTGCTGGCGCGTTCGGCCTCCCCGGATCCAGACGATGTACGCGCGCGCTTCGGGCGCGCGATCGCAACCGGCGAGACGCTCGGACTCGGAGAGCGCAATGAGGACGGCAAGATTCGTTTCGAGTTCCCGATCGTCCTAGCGGTCGGCGAGCTCGCCTGACTGGGAGCCATCGATTGTTCTATGTCGACCCATCTGGGCTGGCATGGGACGCTTCACTTCTGCTTGCCCGCGGTAGCGGTCGTCTCCGAGCACGCCGTTCGGGTCGTGATCGCTGCCGCTAAGGAACGACACCGCCGTTGTCGTTGAAGTCGAGGAAGCTCGCGCCGTTGAAGCCAGCACCAATCACCAGCAGGGCGGCGATGTTCGACCAGACCACGATTGACCGACCGGCGAGCCGCAACGCGTTTACCGCGATAGCGATCACGACTACCACGAGTATTACTCCG
Source organism: Solirubrobacteraceae bacterium (assembly GCA_050696475.1). Lineage (GTDB taxonomy): Bacteria > Actinomycetota > Thermoleophilia > Solirubrobacterales > Solirubrobacteraceae > Palsa-744. The sequence goes on from JBOGXX010000314.1 coordinate 9,249, forward strand.
AGCGCCGCGTGAATCGCGAGCGCCACGGTCCCGTGGGCGATCGCCCACACTACGCTGTGGAACGATCCGCTGAAGTAGTCGGAAGGGTGCGCGCCGGGATGGCGGGTGGGACCCCCACATACAAGTTGACGACCATCCCCACCGCAGCCTGGCCGAGGAGCAGCAGCATGGCTGCGAAGGCCATCGCGCGAAGGCGGGTTTGCGGAGGCCTGGGGGCGCTCTCAGTCACGGCAATTTGGACGCCCACCTCCGAGCCAGCGGCATCCCGTAGAGGCTGTTCAGCTCCAGGCGTTGCATTTGACCCTCGCGGTTCGCACACTGCGATCGACTAGCCTCATCCACGGTGGACAGCCTGGCAGATGGATGCGACAATGGCGCGGTGACCATCACCAACGTCGAACTTGCTCGCTAGGGTTACGAAGCCGCGGCGCGGGGAGACCTCAATGCCCTCCCGGGAGTTTCTCGACCCCGAGGTCATGTGGCATGGGGGCGACCCCTCGGAGTCCAGCGCCTGCCAGAACCGCGAGCAGGCCCTTGGGGCCATCGGTCAGGCGGGCAGCCGTGGAGGAGTCGGCGAACTGGTCGATGTCCTCGGCGCAGGCGAGAAGGTCGTCATCATCATGGACGCCGTGAGTGAAGATGAGGTCCTCGTCGGCGCTACGCGGAGTTCGGTGCGAGGACTCGTCGCGCTTCGTGCCCGGTGGGGCGATGGCGGTCCCGGAAAGCCAAGCACGCAGAGCGCCCGCGACTGGCGCCGCCGGTGCAGAGCTTCGCGGTGGGGCGCTGCTCTTGGATGCTGGTGAGCGCTAGGTTCGCCGCGGTAGCGGGCAGGTACCGGTAGGCGAGGAAGCGATACGCGTTTGCACCCCAGACAAGCTCTACTGGGTGGAGGTTCGCGGGTTCGACCAGAGCGTAGGTGGCGCCGCGGTGGGCGTTGGGTGCGTTGGCGGGCATTGGCGGAGAGCCGGCGGGGGGATGTTCGGGGCGCTTGAAGTCGATCCGCTCGACCGTGCGTCCGTCGAACAGGGTCGGTCCTGCTTCGTGCGCCCAGCCTTGCTTGATCGCGGCACGGATGACGCTCACCGGATCGGCTCCTTCTTCGAACGTGGAGTAGCCAGGACCGGGCAGCACGGCACCAATGGTTGGATTGAAGCGCGCCTTGAAAAGCCTGTGGGAGGGAAGGTAGGTAAGCGTTGGCGGCCTGTCCCCGGGCATCGTCCTGCCGCTCACGGCTTCGACGGTCCCACCGAGTTCGAGTGGCATACCCGCAAGCGCGGTCTGTAGGGCAGCCAGCGGTTCGTGCACTCCGGCGCGAGGAAGAGGGTCGCTGCCGACGTAACCGATGGTGACTCCGTACACGGCGGCGATGTCCGCGCCTGGCGCGAGGTTCGCTGGCATCTGCGGGTTCGGCTGAAGGATCATCCTGTAAGCGCGTGGATGGGTGTCTTGGATCCAGAGCTGATCGGGGCCGAAGCGCTCGCCGTGCGCATCGACGCGGCTGCCTTCTTCGGGGGCGCTGATCTTTTCCCAGCGCTCATACAGGACCGCTCCGGGTGCGATGGCCACGGTCTGTGACTTTGCACGCCTGGCTGGACGAGGTCTCTGGCCTCCGGCGCTAAGAACCGCCAGGGCGAGTAGCGCGGCGAGGCCGATCCCGAGAAGAGCACCGGCTCGCGTCCGCCGTAGGCGGGCGCGCCGGTGCTCGCGCGCCTCCCTGATTACGCCGTCTTCGATCACCGGTTGCTCTGGCTTTGGGACCGTGGTTGACATTCGTGTTCCTCAGCTCGCCCGGCGCACGTGTGCCGTCAGGTGCCGCAGCACTTCGATGCGCCGGCTAAGGCTGTTGCCTTGAGCGACAACAAGCGCGACTCGCCGGCGGCGTCGCTCGTGGCGCAGGCGAGCGTCCTTGATCACACCGTCCTCGATCTCGACCGGCGCCGGCTTTGGGACGGTCATCGGCATCGTTCGCCGAGCCGAGGTTCTGATGCGGGGCTACTCGAGCTCACGCGTGCACCGTGACGGTCAGGTGATGAAGGACTGCTATGCGTTGGTGCACGCCGCTGCCGCCGGCTACGAGGAGCCACGCGTTGCCCGCGCGGGTGGCCGTCTGTTCGCCATGGAAGCCGTCGCCGCGAGCGTTGAACACGCTCGGGGAGCCGGGCACTGGCGTGAAGCCTGGGATCGCGGCCGGCGTGCCGGCGGGGTGGGCGGCGTCGAGCAGTATCGCAGCGTCGATCGGCCAGTTGTGCAGGTCGTACTCGGTGTCGATGCAGGAGAAGAAGGCCCGGCCCACGATCCTCCCGGGATAGGAGTGGATCGCCGCCGCGACGTGACCCCACTGCGGCCTGAGCGCGGGCAGACCGCTGGTGTGGATGCTGCACGGCCCCGCAAGCGGGGCTGTCGGCGTTTTCCACCAGCGCACGTCCTCCGGGGCGCTTTCCGTCCTCGCCTGCACCCGGATGGCGCGCACGTGCGCATCGAGCGCCACCATCGTGGGCGGCAGGCGCGGTTCGCGGCCCGTGGATCCCTGCAGTGGTCGCGTGATGCTCACCACGCGCAGTCCGTAGGGAAGATGACCAGGGAGCAGGCGTTCGGCATAGCGGTGCCCCTCGACGAGCACGCTCGCCACTTCCGGTGCCAGCAGCAGCGTGAGCGTTTCGGTGTGGGCGTGCGGTTGCCGTGCGGCGATATCGCAGACGCCGTCGGCGACAGGCCTCCTCGATCACGCCCTGATCGGGCCCGCTCGCGTTCGCTGACCGCGCGGTCCTGGGGTCGTCGATCGGCAGCGCCATTGACGCTAGTATAGCTGGCATCATCTTCTCGCGTGTCAACACCGCCGACACGACCCCACTGCACGATCAGGTAGCGGCCCAGATCCGCAGATCGATAGCCGAAGGCGATGCAGGCCCCGGCGACCGGCTCCCGCCCGCCAAGGATCTCGCTGCCGTGATGGGCGTCAACACGAACACCGTCCTGCGCTCGCTGCGCGCTCTCCGGGACGAGGGGCTGCTCGAGTTCCGCCGCGGGATGGGCATCCGCGTCAGCGGAACCCCACAGCAAGGCGCGGTCACCGCACGAGCCCGCGAACTCGTCGCGTTCGCCCGCAAGCAGGGCTACGAGCGCGATGAGGTGATCGCCATCATCCAAGGGCTCCGCTGAACCCGTTTCCTCACCACCCCACCGCTAGCCGATCGCACAGGAGCCCGAGCCGGGTCACACGAACACCGACCCGACAGAGGCAGTCAGCCAGTATGGCGTCCAGCCGTCGCAGGTGGCCGCTATAGCGTTCCGTCCGACTTCGACAGGTTCAGCTCTCGACAGGCATGAGTGTTGCCGGTGGCGCTCGCTCTTCGTCGGCCCGCAGCACCCGACACCACTCGAGGCGTAGTTCGCTTCGCGCGGAAAGCAGCGCCGCTGCGCGCCTGCTTCGCGTGCACGAGAGCCGTGCTTGCGCGCGGATAGGCTTCGCGGCCTTGGTCTTCCTGAAATCTCCGTGCGCTTCCTGGACAGATAGAGAACAAGCCCCCTTTCCGCCGGAGGAACACGATGGCAGAAGATCCAGTGCGTGAGGCGCGTTTCAACCAGCTCTATGAGCAGCACTTCGAGGCCGTCCGTCGATATGTCTGGCGGCGCGGTCCGCTAAGCGCCGACGATGTGGCAGCCGACACCTTCGTGGTGGCGTGGCGGCGGCTCGATGATGTGCCCACCAATGCGCTGCCGTGGCTGATCGCTGTCGCTCGCAACACCCTGCTGAACGAGCGCAGACGGGCGCGGCGACAGGTAGCGGTCACTGACCGGCTCGCCGCTGAGCCGGCACCAGCGACAGACGCGCCGGACACCGCTTCGTCGGAGCTCATCGAGGCCGCGCTCGCGGCTCTCTCGGAGCGTGATCGTGAAGTCTTGCTGCTGTCGGTCTGGGAGGACCTCGACCGTGCAGCGATCGCTGAAGTTCTCGGCTGCTCAAAGACCAATGTCAGCGTGCGCCTGCACCGCGCCCGCCACCGCTTCGCGGACGAGATGGAGCGCCAGGCCCCGGCCGCCGGCTCACGGCTACATGCTGCGACATGCACCGGAGGTTTCGATGCCTGACATCGCCGATGCTCTCGACCGGCTCCACCATCACGATCCGGCCGGGAGCCTGTCCCCGCTCTCAATCATCGAGCGTGACCTGATCCGTGGTTGGATCGTCGAGGTCAGCCGGTCACACCCAGCAGCCAGGTCGAAGGCGCGGCCTCCTCGCCAGCGACGGCTACGCACCGCGCTTTGCCGTGGGCGAGTGATCGCAGCGTTTGCCGTGGTGCTGGTCGGCGGCGGTGTAGCAACGGCGGCGATCCTCGATCAGGGCACCACCACGCTTGTCGCGCACGGCCTCTCCTGCATATCAGCTACCAACAGCGGCACCGCGACGAGCCAGACCTACAATGTCCCGCAAAACGGCGAAAGCCCGACCGCAGCATGCGCTCCCGTGATCGGAGTGTCAGCGTCAACGCTGATCGCCTGCGCCAAGCCCAACGAGGGCGTGGTCGTGTTTGAGGCGAACAGCGACCCGGCCGACCAGTGCAAGTCGCTCGGATTCGCACCACTACCGACGGATTACGCCGCAGCCATAACCAAAATCCACGAGCTACAACAGGCGCTGACCGCTGACTACGACCGGTCCGACTGCATATCACCTAGCCGACTCGCCCAGGATGCCAACGCGGACCTGCAGCGGCTCGGCTTCAGCGGCTGGAAAACGGTGACCGACACAGTCGGCGGCGCCGGTCAGCAGTACGCCGGACCCTGCGGCGATTTTCCCGCCACCGGCGCGTCAATCTCGACCGCCGACGCCGCACTCAACGCCAGCAACCACACGGTGATGATCGAGACCGGCGCACCGCGCTTGATCCTGCAGCTCGCCGAGAGCGTCGTCGAGCCGGCGATCGACGCTAGCGGCAACCAGTGCTACACACTCGCGGGCGCGCAACAGCTGGTGCGCGACATGCTTGACAAGACGGCCGGGCGCACCGTGCCCGTCGAGTTCGCGGTGACGAAGGAGGAGCCCTACACCACCACTATGGGCGGGTCAGGCCGCGGACCCACGGCCCATGGACGTCAGCACTACTACGACCAAGGCTGCACGATCGTCTCAAGCGTCGGCACCGCGCCCGATGGACAGACGTTCCTCGTTCTCCTGCAGAACAATGCAGGGCCACTGATCCCGAACGGCCAGCCACCGCGCGCCAGCGCCTACCAATCCAACCTCACCGACGGCTAGCCCCGGGGGCGTGTGTGGTGATGGCGAATCTCGCCACCGCACGCACCCGCGGCCGCGCGATCGTGCAGCAGGTCAAGTGACGGCGAGCAACTCCCACTCCTCGGGCACGCCCTTCAGTGTGTGAAGGCCACGACTCTCAAACGCGTAGTCCGACCCGGCGACGAGGTCCTTCACGGTCCGTGAGGCGAGTAGCTCGCCCGAATCGGCCAGCGCCGCGACGCGGGCGGCGATGTGTACCCCGATACCGGCGACGTCATCACCGCGGAGCTCGACTTCACCGGTGTGCACGCCAGCGCGGATCGCGATCCCAGCGTCTGACAGCGCCGAGCGCAGGCTGTCGGCACAGCGAAGACCGCGCACCGGCGCATCGAAGGTCGCGAGCATGCCGTCGCCGGTCCCCTTCACAACGCGCCCCAGCCAGTCCGCGACCGTGCTCTGAGAGATCTCATCATGCCGGTCCAGTAGCCGCCGCCAGGCGCTGTCGCCCAGTGCCGCGGCGCGAGCGGTCGAGTCGACGATGTCGGTGAACAGCACCGTCGAGAGCACCCGCTCGGTCTGCTTAGCGATCGAGTGACGACCGGTCAGGAACTCCTGCACGAGCGACAGCACCGTCTCGAAGTCGCCCCACTGTGGTACGTGGGTGTCGCCGTCGAGCTCCACCATCCGTGCCCCGGGAATGCGCTCGGCGAGATAGCGGCCACCCGACACAGGAACGAGACGGTCACCCGTTCGATGAATCACAAGCGTCGGGCACTGGATCGAGGCGAGCACCGGACGCAGGTCCATCTCTCTGATCCATCTCCAGGAGGCGAGCAGCCCGCTCGGAGTCGTCGTCTGGCGCTCAAAGCGATTGATCCAGCGAAGGAAGTCGAGATCGCCAACCTTGCTCGGCACTATGGCCTGGACGCTGAGCGTCTCCGGGGTACCCCACTTCTCCGCCCACCGCGGCATGAAGGCATCACCGGCGGCCACCTCCGCCCGTGCAAACGAGCCGTACATAAGGAGGTGACTCACGCGTTCCGGGTATGTGGCGGCGAACATCGCCGCCGTCGTCCCGCCCTCGGAGATACCTCCCAGCGCGACCCGCTCCGCGCCGACCGCGTCGAGCACCGCCTCGAGGTCGCCGAGGCGGTCGTCGAGGGTCGGAACACCCAAGTCGCGATCTGAAAGCCCCTGACCCCGCTTGTCGTAATGAACGATCCGCGCGAACGCCGCGAGCCCCGCAAGCCACCGCCGAGCCTCGGGGTCCTCCCACAGCGCCTCGACGTTCGAAATGATCCCCGGGAGGCCGACGAAGGTCACCTCGCCTTCACCGAACGCCTGGTAGGCGATGTTCACATCGCCGTTGCGCGCATAGCGGGTTTCGGGCACCCACGTGGATGAGTCCGGTACTCCAGGCATGGACACAAGATACGCGCTCGGGTCCGCTCAGCGGGTCCGTCGCAACGGACAGCGTTGCCGTCGGAGCTCGCTTGTGGTCCGGAGCGCAAGCCAGACCGAGACGTGGCGGTACGCTCGCATCCGCGCGAAGGCAGCAGCGTCCCCCCGTCGCCGTTCTCTTGGATCGCGAGAGCGGCGAGAGCTCGCCGTGAGGCCTGCTTCTCGGCCGCGCCGGGGCTTGTAAGCGGCGTTTGGCTACGCTTCGGCGCGTGGATCTGCAGCGGCGCATCGCCGAGGGGACGGGGGAGTTCCTGCTCTTCGCGCTGACGCCACCGCGCCTGTCCACCGAACCAGAGCAGGCCGGTCAGATCGCCGCGAAGACGCTTGAGCGACTGCGGCCCGTGGGCATCGATGGCCTCGTGCTCTACGACATTGATGACGAGAGCGACCGCAATCCCGAGGAACGCCCCTTTCCGTTCCTACCCACGATGGACCCGGCCGACTATCTCGCTCGCGATCTCGCCGGCTTGGAAGTGCCCGCCATCGTGTACCGCGCTGTCAACAAGTACCCTGAGCAACGTCTTCGTTCGTGGCTCAGCGAACAAGCCCCAACGCAAGCGCTGTCGGTCTTTGTCGGTGCTTCCTCTCGTCGGAAGGTGGTCGCCACCTCTCTGGGACGCGCCTACGAACTCGGGGGCGAGGTTCGCCCGGATCTCCTCCTGGGCGGCGTCGCGATCCCAGAGCGGCACGCGCGCGGGCGCGACGAGCACCTCCGTCTGCTGGCAAAGCAGGCTGCGGGTTGCTCGTTCTTTATCACCCAGATCGTCTATGACGTCAACGCCGCGAAGGACTTGGTCTCCGACTATTACTACGAGTGCGCCGCTCGCGACCTCGAGCCGGCACCGATCGTCTTCACGTTCTCGGTCTGCGGCTCGGTGAAGACACTGCAGTTCGTTCAGTGGCTCGGAGTCGATGTGCCGCGCTGGATTGAGAACGAGTTGCGCCACGCAGATGACACGCTCGACGCGTCCTTTGATCAGGCCGTCGCTACGGCCGTGGATCTGATCGGGTTCTGCCGGCGCGTCGGTGTTCCAGTTGGGCTCAGCGTCGAGAGCGTCTCGATCCGCCAAGTCGAGATCGAGGCCTCCGTCCGCCTCGCCACCCGGCTACAAGCAGAGCTACGTCGCTAGTCCGCACGACCCGCATCGCAGGCAGAGCAGGGCGCCTGGCCCGACCGTGCTGCCGTCGTCGCAAATGAGCACGACGCAGTTCGCAAACCCCCGGCCGCTTCGGACGACGCGCGCGCGTCTCGTCGGGCCGGGCCAGCACTGCCGCTTTCGCATGC
>JBOGXX010000315.1:0-17111 GCA_050696475.1 Solirubrobacteraceae bacterium
GGACCAACCAGCACCACCTGATGTCCAGGCTGGCGCGTGATAACCGCGTGCTGTTCGTGGAGTCGCTGGGGCTGCGCCGCCCGCAGCTCGCCGGACGCGACCTGGCGAGGATCGCCCGCCGGCTGCGACGGGGCCTGCAGGCGCCGCGGGAGGTGGACGGGCTGCACGTGCTCTCGCCGCTGGTGGTGCCGCTGCACGGCAGCCGGGCCGTCCGCCGGCTCAACGCCCGTCTGTTGCCGTGGCTGGTGCGCCGCGCCGTCCGGCGCCTGGGCCTGCGTGCACCGATCCTGTGGGCATACGTGCCGCAGGCCGAGACGCTGATCGAGGCGATCGAGCCTTCGCTGATCGTCTATCACTGCGTCGATGACATCGCCGCCCACGATCTGATCGACACGAGCAGCTTCCGCTCCTCCGAGGAGCGCTTCGCCGCGCGCGCCGATCTCGTGCTGGCGAGCGCGCCGGCGCTCGCCGAGCGCATGCGCGGAATCTCCGGCAACGTCGTCGAGGCGCCCAACGTGGCCGACACCGGTCTTTTCGCGCGCGCGCTCGAGCCCGGACCGCTCGACGCCGGGATGGCGCAGCTGCCGGCCCCCCGGATCGTGTTCACCGGTGCGATCGCCGCCGCCAAGCTCGACTTGCCGATGCTCGCACGGCTGGCGCGCCTGCGTCCCTCGTGGTCGTTCGCGCTGGTCGGCCCGGTCGGCGCCGGGGACCCCCACACGGACATCTCGGCGCTCGCGCGCGAGCCCAATGTCCACCTGCTGGGGCTGCGCTCCTACTCGCAGCTGCCTGGCGTGCTGCGGGCAGCCGACGCGGGGCTGATCCCGTATGCGCGCAACGAGCTGACCAACAGCATCTTCCCGATGAAGGTCTACGAGTACCTGGCGGCGGGGCTGCCCGTGATCGCCACGCCGCTGCCCGCGCTGGCCGACCTCGCGGAGGTTCGCAGGGCACCGGACGCCGAGGGCCTGGTCGCGCTGCTCGAGCAGGCGCTCGGCGAGGACAGCCCCGAGCGCCGTGGCGAGCGCTCGCTGGCGGCGCGTGCGCACTCCTGGGATCGACGCCTGGAGGAGATCGCTGCGGAGATCGAAGCCCTGTGAGGGATCTGCTCGTTACGACCCACACGCCCGTGCTGGGCAGCGGCCAGGCGATGCGCACGTATGGCGTCGCCCGCGCTCTAGCCGCGCACCGTGGGCTCGACCTCTTGTATCTGCGCTTTGGCGCGAGCGAACCTGATCAGGCCTTCCGCTCGATCCGGGGGATTGCGCTGCACGAGCTGATCCCCTCCCGCGGAGCGGCGCGAATGCTCAGCTATGGGCGCGCCCGCGCGCGGGGCGTGCCGATCGGCTTCGCCCGCGGGATCTCCCCGGAGCTCCAGCGGGGAGCCGCCAGGATGGCCGGCGAGCGCGGGCGCGGACGCGTGATCGCCGACGGGCCGATCGTCGCCGCGGCGCTCAGCCGTCTCTCCCGAAGGCGTCCTGTCATCTACAACGCCCACAACCTGGAGTCCGCGTTTCGCGCCGAGCTGAGCGGCGCCGCGGAGAGCCCGGAGCAGCTGCGCAAGTTCGAGCGAACGCTGCTGGCGCAGGCTGCGGAATCGTGGATGGTGAGCGAGACCGATCTCGCCGGCGCCCGTGAGCTGTGCCCGCAGGCGACGTTGCGCTACGTCCCCAATGTCCTCGACGTCGCTGCGATCGCCCCCGTCGATCCCTCGCTCGCGCTGCGACGAGCGCTGTTCGTCGCGAACTTCGCCTACGAGCCCAACCGCGCCGGCCTGCGCTTCCTGCTGGAGGACGTGATGCCACGGGTCTGGCAGCAGCTGCCGGACGCGCGGCTCGCGCTGCTCGGCGGCGGGCTCGAGCAGGCCGCCGGCGGCGACGCCCGCATCGAGACCATGGGCTTCGTCGAGGAGCTAGGGGGCGCATACGCCAGCGCTTCGTGCGCTGTCGTGCCGCTGCTGCAGGGAGGAGGGACGCCGTTCAAGCTGATCGAGGCGCTGAGCTACGGGCTGCCCGCGATTTCCACCTCGCGGGGAGCCGGCGCACTGGGGCTTCGCAACGGCGAGCATTGCCTGGTCGCCGACAGCGGCGAGGAGTTCGCCGCGGCGCTCGTGCGCGTGCTGCACGACGGCGCTCCCGAGCTCGCCCGTGCGGGGCGCGAACTGGTCCTCGAGCGCTATTCCGTCGAGGCGCTGAGCTCGCTCGTGGCACCCTGATCTCAGATCGCGGCTGACTAGAGTGCTTCAACGATGAGCGAGGCCCAACTGATCACAGATCTCGCAGATCTGCGAGCGCTGGCGCCGGAGTGGGACGCGCTGGCGGTGGCCGCGTCCAATCCGGCGGGCACCCCGGCGTGGGTCCTTTCGTGGCTCTCGCACGTAGCCCCAGCTGATCTCCAGCCGCGCGTCGTCGCAGTGCGCGACCGAGGGACGCTCGTGGGGGTGGCTCCGTTCTGCGTCACCCGACACCGGCGCGGGATCGTCGAGTATCGCCTGATGGGGGGAGACTTCGGCGTTTGCATGGAGCCTCTGGCGATCCCCGGCCTCGAGTGGGATGTCGCGGCGGCCGTCGCTCGATCGCTGGCGTCGTGCGACCCCGCCCCCGACGTCGTGGCGCTCGGGCCGATGTCGGTGGCCTCGCACTGGCCCGCGGGCCTGAGCAGCGGCTGGCCCGGACCGATGCGCGCGCTGGTACGCCGATATCGCCTCGACGGAGCGCCCGTGATAGTGCTCCGGGAGCTGTCGTTCGACGCGTGGTTCGACTCGCTGAGCGGAAAACTGCGACGCAGCCTACGCCAGGGCGAGCGGCTCTTCGAGCAGGCGGGCGGCACCACCCGCTGGAGCACGGCTGAGACGTTGCGCGCCGACGCAGAGGCGTTCGCGCGGCTGCACGGCCAACGTTGGGAGGGCCGGCGCTCCCGGCTCGCAGACCTCGGCGAGCGCCTACCCGACTGGTTCGAGGAGCTGGCGGACGAGCTGATCGGTGAGGAGCGCTTCCGGATGTGCGTGCTCGAAGTCGATGGCACGCCGATCTGCGTGGACTTCGGGATCGTTGCGGGCGCCGAGTTCGCCGCCGTCAACACCGGCTGGGACGAGCGCTACGCAAGGCTGGGGCCCGCCAAGCTCGCGGTTACGCGGATGGTCGCAAGCGCGTTCGAGCAGGGGTGCGCGCGCCTGCACCTCGGGTTGGGCAACTTCGCCACGAAGCTGCGTCTGGCGAACGGCAACGACCCGGTGGCGTGGACGATCATCATGCCGCCATCGCCCCGACTTCCGTACACCTATTCCCGCTTGCTCCCCGTGCTCGTGCGTCGCCGCATGCGCGACGCGGCCGAGCGGGCGCTGCCGCCAGAGCGCTTCGAGTCCGCTCGCATGCTGAGCCAGCGTCTGCGGGTGAGACGATGAGCGTCGGACGAGTTGTGGAGGTCGATATCGGCTCGGACTCGCGCTGGGACCGCTTCGTCCTGGCACAACCGGCGGCGTGCGGTCATCATCTCGCCGGCTGGGCTCAGATCCTGCACGAATGCTACGGCTTCAAGCCGCGATATCTGGCGCTCGAAGAGGACGACGCGCTCGTCGGGGTGTTGCCCCTCGTGCACAGCGGACGCCGTCTGTCCGGGGCGCGGCTGTCCTCTTTGCCGACGTCCAAGTCCGCTGGTCCGTTGGCCTCGAGCCTGGAGGGCGAGCGAGAGCTGTTGCGCTTCGCCGGCGAACGCGCGAGTCAAGAGCCGACATGCGCACTGACGGTGCGCTCCGAGCACGCTGAGCTTGCCGGCGCTGCGATCGGGCTCCAGGGGACAGACCACAGCTACCGATTGGCGCCGCGCAGCGAGGACGAGCTGCTCGAGGACTATCGTCGTGGAGCGAAGAACCTGTACCGGAGCATCCGCAAGTCCGAGAAGGCGGGCCTGAGCGTCGCCGACACGCGCTCCAGCGCCGACCTGCGGGAGTGGTACAGGCTCTATCTGGCGACGATTCGTCGCCACGGCAACTTCCCCCGCCGGCTCAGACAGTTTCAGGCATCGATGTCCCTGCTGGGAAGTGCCTGGCGACTGGCGGTGGTCAGGAAGGACGGTCGCGTGGTCGCGGGCGGCGTCTTCCACGACATCGGCGATACGGTCGAGCTGATCTACAACGCCAGCGACGAGGCGTACCTGTCCGAGCGCCCCAACCACGCGCTCTACTGGCGCGTTCTGCGCGACGCCGCGCTCCGCGGCCAGGGCCTGGACTTCGGGCTGGCGGCCAGCGAGAGCCTTAGGGCCTTCAAGGAACAGTGGGGTGCGGAGCCGGTCCCCATTTACCTCTACGCGCGTGCAGAGGCGTGCGCCGAACTCGACCGACACGCGTGCGCTGCGGACGCGGAGACGGGGAGCGGCTTGCGCGCACGCGCCGAGGGCGCAGTCAGGTCCGTGGCGATCGATGCCCTGCAGCGACTGCCGCTGTCGGTGAACCGCGCAGCCGGAGCGCTCGCCTACCGGCTGGCATGACCAGGCGGGTCAGCGGCCCACCATGAGAGCCGCCGCGTCACGCACCCTCGACGCCACGATCCAGGCGTCATCGCGCGCGCTGCGCGACCAGCGCACGCCCGAGACGTTGAAGCGCGCCGCCGCCCGGCTGCGATCGGACAGGTCGCGCCGCAGGCGCGCGCTCCGGCCGCGCAGCAGCGCGTTGGCGGCGCGGCGGATGCTGAGACCCTTCTCGCTGGGAATGTGCCACAGGGCCAGCGCGGCCGGATCGGGTGGATTGCTGGCTTCGTGGCGGCGTCCGGTCCAGACCCGCCCCGCGACGCCTGAGAGACTGCGGAACTGCAGGCGACCGAGGCCACCGGCCAGGCTCAGAAGCTGCTCCTCGGTGTTCAGCGAGCTGCCCATGCTCTCGAGCTCTCGGTCGAGCTCCTCACATACCGCGACCAGCCCGCGCAACTCGCCGGCGCTGCCGGCCAGCACCTCGCCGCCGATCCACGTCGGCAGCGCCAGGCACTCGCCCAATTGCCCGCCAAGGCTGCCGAGGTCCTGGCGCGTGTAGCCCCGGACGGGCCAGTCCGGTGGATAGCCGATCTGCACCGCGCCGATCCCCGCGCTCGCCGCGAGCGCGTCGAACGCGGCCGTGGGATCGACCCATACGCAGTCCACGTCCACGAACCACAGCTGACGCCCGGAATCCCCGCCGCCGGTGACCGCCTCGATCGCGTCGAACACGTAGCAGGACGAGTAGAACACCTCCGCAGGCCTGCGGGGAGCGTGACGGTACTCGGCCGTGACGAGCGCGACGTCGAGTGCGAGGATCCGGTCCAGCAGCGCACGGCCGCGGCGGGTCAGCCACTCGCGGCCGGGGAGATTTGTCACAAGCACCAGCCGGCAGTCCGGAACGCGCCAGCGCAGCGACGCCGCCTGTACGAGCACGCACTCCAGATATCTCGCGCCAAGCGTGCGCGCGTCGCCGCTCGAGCGACTGGACGGATAGGCGAGCGACTCCCCAGGCTCGTGCAGGTAGAGGTATTGCGCGACGCACGGCGGCGCGGACGCGACCGGCGTCATATCTGCTCCTCCGGGATCGCCCCTGCCGCATCGGTCATCCGCTGAGTATGTCCGGTAGGCGCCCGCATACATGCGTCCAGCGCGCACGCAACAGCTCACAGGAGCTCAGAGGCGTTCCGACAGATCTCGTGCAGATTTCAAGTGAAGGCGTGATCGCTGCCGCTCAGATGGAGGAAGCGAGAGCGCGTCTTTGCCACATCCGGAAAAAGGCACCTCCGTCGCGAGGCGGACTCGCAAAGCCAGGGGTCTCACGCAGACAGCCCGGCCACCAAAGGAGCAGGCATGAGAACGTCCCACCTTCGTCGGATCGGCACCGTCAGGCGGCTGACGGCTCTGACCATCGCGGTCTCTTCGACCCTCCTGGCGATCGGCGTCGCCGCCGGATCGGCGGCCCCCGCACGGCGAGGCGCCGTCGCCAGCCACGCGATCCCGCGCTCGCTCGCGCTCGCGGCAAGGCGCCGCAAGACGGCGGATCGGCTGCTCGTGGCCGACGCCAAGCGGCTGAAGCGATGCCGAGCGACACACAGCACGCGCCCGAGCGCATGCGGCGCCGCGCAGGCCGCCCTGCAGCACGCGGGAAGCCAGCTGCACAAAGACGAGCTGAAGCTCTCGCAGCTCGCCCAGAGCGGCAGCGCGAAGAGCACCACCGACGCGAAGAGCGCTTACTGGCGCGGCTGGTCCACGACGCTGCAGGCGCCCAGGCTGACGGCGTCGCGAGAGACGCTGCACTGGACGCGTGTGGCTGGAATCGACAGCTATGTGCTGGCGGTGAAGGCGCCGGGACGAGCGACTGAATCCTCAACGGTCACCGGCACCTCCACGACCCCGCCGCCGCTCCCCGGGATGAGCGTCAGCTACGCGATCCGCACCGCCGTCAGCGGCAGCGCGTGGTCGAGCGAGGTGTCGATCTCCTATCCCGACCCCTCCGAAACGCGGCCCACCGAAACACCGCCGGGCGAACGCGCGCCGAGGGAAACGGTGGACACGCAGACGGCCCCGCAGCTCAGCGTTTTCGGGACGACGCTCTCGTGGGGAGCCGTCGGCGACGTCAGCACCTACGTGCTCGCGACCAGGGCCCCGGGGCAGGACGAACAGTTCACCGAGGTCAGCGGAACGTCTGTGACACCAAGTGCGGTGCCGGGGGTCACTGTCGGCTACAGCGTACGCACGGCGGTCGACGGCAGCGCGTGGTCGCCCGAAGTGACGATCTCCTACCCCGCGCAGAGCACTCCGCCACCGTCACCGCCGAGCGCTCCCCCGCCACCGAGCGAAGCGGAACAGCCGCAGTCAGTATCGCCGTTGACCGGCCCGATGTGGGTCGGTGTCGACGCGGGCGGCTGGCCGTCCTCGTTCGCCCACGACATCGCCGGAGCCGCATCCTACGTGAGGCTCGAAGGACCGTCGAGCATCGCGGGTTGGACCGCCGCCGGGGTCAAGGTCATCGACGACATGGCCGGGCCGTACAACAGTGGCGGCGTGGCTGCCGTCAATGCGACCGAGTGGGCCGCAGAAGCGGTGGCGGAGGTCAGGGCAAACCCTGAAATCGCAGCCATCGAGGTGCTCAACGAGCCGGGCAACAAGTACATCGGCTGGGGATCCAACGCGGGGGACGCGGCCAACGCAGCCGCCTATGACCATCTGCTGAAGGTCGTCCACGAAGCCTTTGTCGCAAACTTCGGCAGCGACTATCCACCGATACTCGCCTCCTACGACGGCGGCGAGGGCCCAACCACGTGGGGCCAGCAGATGTGGGCGGCCGAACCGAACGTGGGGAGCTATATCAACGGGATCACGCTGCACTCCTACGGCGGCACGAGCAGCCGCACCCGCTCGACGCTCGGGGATCGCGAACAGATCGAACTCGCGCACTCGCAGCACCCGAGCATCCCCATCTACATCACGGAGGTCGGCTGGCCCACGGCGGTCGGGCAGCCGGCGACCGGCGACTCGTTGCAGTGGACCGAAGCTGAACAGGCTCAGAACATCACCAACTTCATCGACTGGGCCAAAGGCACCGACTACATCGCGGACGTGACGATCTTCAACTATCGCGACTACGGGACCAACGACTTCTACGGCATCGAGACCGCCTTGGGCGTCCACAAGCTCTCCTATGCGGCACTGGCCGCGTTCAAGTAGGTCGAGACCCGGCCAACGCTGGACACAGGCCGGTTCCCAGCACCGACGGGTCGGGATGCGCCCGGCCCGTCGGTGCGATGCACCATCATGTTGGCTGTGAGCGAGGCCACGAACGGGGACCGCCGGTGACGGTCGCGACGAGGAGCGGATCTCGCAGCCCCGCCCTGGGCCTGCCGGGGGTCGGATGGCTCGTCGCCGGCGGCGCCGTGGTTGCGGGAATGCTCGGCGGCTTGCTCGTGCATCACGAACCCAGCACCGCGATCCTGCTCTGTGTGGCCGTGCTCGCGCTGCTCGCGCTCGCGATGCTCGGAGACCGAGCGTTTCCGTGGGCGATCGTGATCGTGGCGGTCGCACCCTGGTATCCATTCGTCGCTGAAACGGCTGAATCTCCGGTCGTAAAGCAGAAGGTCCTGTGCGCGGCGGTCGCTGCGGCGGTGCTCGTGCCGTGGCTGTGGTCGCTGGCGCTCGGCGGACGCAGGACGCGGCCCAGCCGGGGCGCGTTGCTGATGGGCATTCTGTTCCTGAGCCTCGCGATCATCATCCGCGAGAACCTGAATGGCCTCTCGGCGCTGATCGATTCCGGCATCGTCGGCTACATCTTCATCGGCGTCACGTTTCTGTGCGCGCGGCGCTTCGGCGACGTCGGCGGGTGGCCGGCGGCTTCGTTCGCCGGGCTCGTGGTGCTGCTGGCGATGGGCGCCGATGCCTACATCCAGTCGCCGGGCACGCGCGTCGGGTACTTCACCGGCTACCCGATCAGCTACGGCGCGCTGGTGGCGGGGCTGCTGCCCGGAGCGCTGCTGTTCGCCTATCAACGCTCGCGCCTGATCGCCGCCGGGGTCGCGGCGGCGAGCGTGGCCCTCCTGATCTTCAGCCAGTCGCGCAGCTCATGGGCGGCGGTGATCGTGATCGCGATCGTGATGGCCGTATTGGAGGCGCGGGCCGGAAACTATCGCGTCCTGAGGGCGCTTGGCACGGGCATCGTGCTGCTCGCGATCCTCGTCCTGAGCACCAGCTCCCTGCACCGTCTCGTCGAAGAAAAGCTGAACGCGAAGGTCGCGAGCAGCCAGTCGGTCACCCACAGGGAGTTCAGCTACAGCTACGGGATTCACGCGGTGGGCGAACGACCGGTGTTCGGCGCCGAGGAACCGGGCTTCTCCGCCAAGGAATCGGCCACCAAAACGAACATCGGGGCGGTCGACAACGGCTACCTGTCGATCGCCGTGGACATGGGACTCGTGGGGCTGTGCGCCGCCTTCATCCCGATCGCGGTCGCTCTGCGCGTTCTGACTCGATGCATACGCCTGCGCGTCTCCCCGACCTACGAGCTGGCGCTGGCCCTGGGCATCGTGGGCATCGCCGTCGTCACAGCCTTCTACGACAGCTTCTACTGGGCCCAGCTCGACCTGCTGCTGGGAGCAATGGGGGGCGTGCTCTCCGTGCGCCTCAGCCGCATCTCCCGGCCACCGACCGGGGCCGACGCCTCAGGCCGGACGCGCGCCGGGGTTCAGACCGGCGACTTGACTCCTCCGTGGCGCGAGCGGCCATTGGGCTGGTTGGGCTCGTCCTCGTAGTAGTAATAGCCGCTCTCCGTCGAAGATCGCATTTCGGTCAGCACCAACCCGAACACGCGTCGGCCGCTCGTGTCGAGCACGCGACCTGCCGCTCGCGCACGGTCTCGTCTGCTGAAACCGCCGCGCGCGACCATGATCACCCCGTCGACCTCCGACAGGCGCAGCAGGACGCGCGTATCGGCAACCGGCAGCAGCGGCGGGGAGTCGACGATCACGACGTCAGCGGAGGAGCGCATTGTCGCGAGCAGCTCACCCATCCGCCCCACGCTGAGCAGGTCCGCGGCGTTGGGTGGAATCGTGCCGCTCGGCAGGACCGCCAGGTTCGGCTCGTCCTCGATGCTGACGAGGAACTCGTCGAGCTCGCCGTTTGAGACGAGCGTGTCGGAGAGGCCGGGGAAGTGGCGCGGGATACCGAGCTGCGCCGCCGCCGAGGGGCGGCGCATGTCGGCCTCCACGAGTACGACTCGACGGCCGCTCGCGGTGAGCGCCATCGCCAGGTTGACCGCGACGGTGCTCTTGCCCTCGCTCTCCTCGGCGCTAGTCACCACGAAGCATCGCGCCCTGCCGGTGGGGTCCAGGAAGCGCAGGCCCTCGCGCAGCATGCGGTAGGACTCGCCGATCGGTCCGGTCAGATGCTGAGGCAGAGCAGCCCCCGCGTGACTGGGAGGTACGCTGGCGATGATCGGGTAGTCGGGCAACGCCCGTTCGAAGTCATCGATCGTCTTCAGACGGCGGTCGAGGAAGTCGACCAGCAGCGCGAAGCCGGCGCCGAGGAACAGGCCGACCACGAAACCGAGGATCCCGTCGCGTTTGGGCTTGGGCGAGACGGGCGTCGGATCGGGTTCCGCCCGCGCGATCAGCTGGGCGTTGCCCGTCTGCAACGAACGCAGGACGCCCAGCTGGCGCAGGCTTTCGGCGAGTTTGGCCTGCTCAGCGGGAGTGGCGGTCTTGATCGACTGGCTGACCAGTTCTTCGGCTTGAGCGACCGTGTTACGGTCTGTCTGGCGACGGTAGATGATGTAGCCTTCGGCGAACGCGTTGGCGACGGCCGCCGCTTCGCGCGGGTTCGACCGAGTAGCCTTGATCGTCGCGATGTTCGCGTCGGAGTTGGGGCTGACGGAGATCGAGTCGATCAGCGCACCGGGCGGTTCCTTGGCCTTCAGCAGGCTCTCTGCCTCGGTCGCCACGGCCAGCGAGGTCACGACGTCGATGCTCGTCTGGGTCGTGCGCTGTGCTTCTTCCTGGCCGCTGGTGAACAGGTTGCTGCCGAACAGGGCCTGAGCGAAACCCGTTTCGCGAAACAGCAGCTGCGAGGACGCCGCGTACTGGTTGGGAGAGCGCAGCGACAGCGCCACCGCAATCGCAACACTGAGAATCACGACGGTGACGACGATCAGCTTGCGCCGCCACAGGACCGACAGCAGCTCAAACGGAGATACCGTCGGAGCGGTGGGACGATTGATTGCGGGATCGATGTCTGCCACGACTATCCGGCGGCTGCGCGGGTGCGATGCAAGGGATCAATGATACGGCGGTTCTGCCCGGGAGTCAGCAGGCGCCTTCAGTCCGATATCGGCTGCAGACCCCCATCGCTGAAGCTCGAGTGCTCACAGCGCTCGCGCGCTGGACGCTCGCCCGGCGAGCGCCGCATGAGCATCCGCCACGAAGCGCTCCTGCTCGTCCAGGTAGGCCTCCAGCCGGAACGCCTGCGCACGCTCGTAGGCGCGCGCGACGCGCTCGGCCGTGGCCGGCTGCTCGCGCAGCGTGCGCGCCAGCGCGTCGGCCGCCTGACGCGCGTCGCCGCGCGCGAACAGCAGCGCATGCTCCTCCTCGTGCATACCCTCACCGACCCCGCCCACGTCTGAGGCTACGAGCGGGACGCGCCCGAGCGCGCCCTCGATCGTGACGAGCGGGAACGGCTCGTCCCAGACCGATGGGACGATCATCACGCTCGCCCGTGAGAGCTGGACGGCGAGCTGCTCACGCTCCAATGCGCCCCGCCAGGTGGTTGCCCCCGCGACGCCCAGGCTCGCGGCAAGGCGCCGCATGTCGGCGCCGTGCTCGGGGTCCTCGGGGCCGACCACGACCAGGCTGGCCGCGATGCCGTACTCCATTCGCAGCAGAGCCAGCGCTTCGATCGCCACGAACACCCCCTTGTAGGGGGTGACGCGCCCCACGAACAGGATCTCGGGGTCCGGGGAGGGCTCGCGCGGCACCTCTGCGTAGAGGTCTCCGTACCGCGGCACCGAGTGCCCGACCCGCTCGAGCACCGGCTCGATGAAGGGCTGCACGGGCACCATCCGCCTGAGCGCCTCGGAGTTCCATGAGATCGCGGCACGCAGCGGCGCCCGCGGGTCCAGACGGAGCGACGGCAGCAGATTGAGCGCGCGACATCCCGCGGCCCATGTCGCGCGCGCCGGGGGGCGGCTGGCGGGCAGCAGCTCGCGCATGAACTGGTCGGTTACGAAGATGTTCCCGAACCAGTGCTCGCAGACTCGAAACGCCAGTGGCACACCGCTGTCCGCGAGCACGCGCAGGGCCGCCTGGGGCACCGAGGAGCCGTTCCACGAGTAGATCAGGTCCGGCTCCCACAAAAGCGCACGGCGGGCGGCGCGCACCGCCCGCAGAGTCGCGACCGGCGCCCGGCGCGCTCCCGAGGAGTCTGGTGAGAGCCCCGGCAGCTCGCGCCGCACCCCCGGCTGTGCGGCTACGCTCACACGGTCGAGATCGCTCGTCAAGACGAGCACCTCGTGCTCCGCGCGCAGTCGCTCGACGACACCGGAGCACTCGACCTCGTAGCCGCCGAAGGCGACAGGTGGAAACAGCGTGGAGAGGACCAGGATGCGCATCGAGCGTGAACGGTAGCGGCGACTAAGAACGCTTCCGTAATCTTCTGTAAGAGTGCCTCGAGGTCCGCATGTCATCGGGGACAGGCCTCGCGAGCACTCATCGCCTGGAGGGGCCCGACGAGCCGCGATGCGGAGCAACTCGGGCTGAGGCACGCGACGATCGAGATGAGCCCACAACAGACCCCCGACCCATTGCCGGTGCAGGACGCCATCGACCGTTCTCGCCCGCCGCGCATGCCTCCCGCGAGCCTGGCTATCCGCCTGAAAACCTCGCGCATACCGCGCAAATTGGTGCCGACGCGACTCGTGGTCAACAGAGCCGAGCGCCAGGCCCAAGCGCTCTGGCAGAGCAGCGCCGCCGCGCGTGCGCGGGCGATCGCGGTGATGCAGAGCATCCTCGCCGGGACCGCGCGCGCACATGAGGTCGAGGAGCTCGCACCGCTGCACCTGATCGAGGCCGGCGTCGACAGGGCGCTGTTCTGGCAACCGTGGTCGGCGAGCATGGATGGCGCTTCGAGCGCGCTGCTGCGCAACGCCGCCTCGGAAAAGAGAGGGGTGATCCTCAGCGCGAGCCATCTGGGGCCCCACTTCTGCTCGCTGTACGCGCTCCCGCCCGAGCTCGGCCGCCCCTACAGCGTCGTCGGCCCTTGGTTTCTCGAGCCACCCAGCCACGACTACTGGGGAAGGCGCCTGGCGCGCTGGCGCAAAGGCGCGCTCGGACACCCCGTGCTCTCGGAGGGCTCCTATCCGACGCTCATGCAAGTCCTCTCCCGCGGCGAGACCGTCTACCTGTTCTTCGACCTGCCGGGGCGGCGGCAGACGCGTCTGCTCGGCAAGCAGGCGATGCTGGCGGACGGAACGGCCCGGCTCGCGATCGAGGCGGATGTTCCGGTCCTCCCACTGCGGGCACGCCGCATCGGCCATCGCGCATGGGTCGACGTGGGAAGCCCGCTCGATCCGCGCGAGTACTGCGGAGTCAAAGCGCTGCACAATTCCCTGGCGCTCGTCCATGAGCGCCAGATCCTCGAAAACCCGGCTGCAATGACCGATCCCAACAGCTTTGGTTGGGACGGAGGCGCCCGCGCAGGCAGTTGGAAGCGGCCATAGACCGCCGGCGGATGCGTGTCCTGTTCTTCAACGAGGGCAACCTCGGCACCCATATCCTCGGGCAGGGACAGCTCGATCAGGCCCTGCGCGCGGGGCTCGGCGCAGCCGAGGACCTCGACGCCCGGTTCGCCGGGCTCAGCCCGCTCAACCGCTGGGAGGCCGCCACGGCCAGCCGCCGGATCGCGCCGCTCGCCCGCGCGAACCTCGACTTCCCGACTCTGCGCTGGCACCTGGTGCAGTCTTTTCGCGCTCGCTCGCGCTTGAGCCGAGAGCTGCGTGAGTGGCCCGCCGACGTCGTTCATGTTCACAGTCAGTCGATCGCCTTGACGATGGCAGCGATCATGAGAACGGTCCCAGTGGTCGTCTCAGTGGACGCCACCGTTTTTGATTGGTGGGCGATGCCGGCATGGGCGCAAACACACAGACGTGCCGCTTTCGAAATCGGCCCCAGCCGGGCACTGGAGCATCGCGCGTTGGGGGATGCCGCGCTGGTGCTGGCATGGACCGCCTGGGCGCGCAGCGGGGTGGAACGCGACGCGCCGAGCGCGAACGTGATCGAGCACCACCCGGGACTGGACCTGCAGCGCTACCGTCCCGCCATTCGCCTGCAGCGCGAGCGCGAGCGCGTGCTGTTCGTCGGCGGACGCTTTGCCGCGAAGGGTGGCCAGGACCTGCTGGAGGCGCTCGGCGATCGTCTCGGGCGAGAGCTCGACGTCGATCTCGTGACGCCGGACGCAGTCGCGGAGCGCCCGGGGGTGCGCGTGCATCGGCTGGGCCCGTCCGATCCGCGACTGCTCGAGCTGCAGCAGCAGGCCGACCTGCTGTGCCTTCCAACCTATGGCGACACCAATCCGTGGGTGCTGCTCGAGGCGATGGCCTGCGGAACGCCCGTCCTGTCCACCCGCGTCGGCGCCATCCCCGAGCTGCTCGATGACGGGCGTGCGGGGGTCCTCATCGACCATGGCGACCGGCGCGCGCTGCGCGAAGCCGTTGGCTCGTTGCTCTCAGACCCGCACAGACGAGCACAGCTCGCCGCGTCCGCACTGCAGCGCTGCGAGCGTCGATACGACGCACGCAGGCAGTTCGCGGATCTGGCGGCGCGCCTGCGGACGCTCACGTGATTGCGCTGCGGCCCGTCACGACGCGCACGTCCTCGAGCGCCAGCGCTCCGAGGGCGAACAGCAGCAGCGGGTAGAACACAGCCGCAGCGAGCACCAATACGACCAGCGGCGCGCCCACCAGGCGCAGGGCCTCGAGCCCGAGGCCGAGCAGCACCGCGGCCACCGCGGTCCGACCGATCCGCCCGGGCCGGGGCAGCGGCAGCTCGAGCGTCCGCAGGATCAGCGAGAGGCTGCCGAGGAAGACGACGATCTCCGTCACGAGCGTCATCCAGGCGGCGCCCATGAAGCCGGTGAGCGGCACGAGGATCAGATTGCCGCAGACGTTGACGAACAGCGCGATGAGGCTGACGTACAGCAGGCGGCGCTGCAGTCCCAGCACGACCAGGAGCTGGCCGTTCAGGTATCCGAAGCAGATGAACACGAAGGCGGCGCCGAGCACGGGCAGGGCCGGCGCCGCGGGGACGAACTCCGCTCCGAAGATCAGGCGCACGACCGGGGTCGCGGCCACGATCGCGAACGCCAGCCCGCCGAGCGAGCTCAGCGCAAGCAGCTCGGCCGTCAGGCGCGCGGTGCGCAGCAGCCGGGCATGATCGCCGGGCCAGGACGCCGCGATCACCGGCGCGAGCGTCGTCAGGATCGAGATCGGGATGAAATGCGCCTGATCGAGCAGGTTGTACACCGAGCCGTACAGTCCGGATGGGCCCGTGCCGGCGATCGTGTAGACGATCACCTGGTCGATCCGCGCATAGGCGATGATCAGCGCGCCGGAGAGCCCGATCGGCAGGCCTACCCGCAGGACGTCGCGTACATGCTTGCGCGACGGGCGGGGCCTTCGCACGTCCAGTTTCAGCGCTGCCACGCCCTGCACGAGCGTGCCCGCCATGTTCGTGGCAACCATCGCGACCGCAAGGGCGATCATGTGGCCGTGCCGCAGGTAGATGAAGATCACCGCGGCGCCCCAGAGCACGCTCCTCAGCGTCAGCACGAGCATCGGGACGCGGTTGTCCACACGCAGCTGGAACAGCATGCCCAACGTGCTGACGCCGCCGAACGGCATCACGACCACGAGGATGATGCCGGCCACGAGCATCTCGTGGCTGCGGTGCAGCAGCACGACCGTCAGCAGCGAGGCGAGCATCACGGGAACCACGGCGAGCAGCCGCAGCATCATCATCGCGCCGATCCACTCGTGTGCGTCCTCGGGGTCGCGAGCCGCTTCGCGCAGCACGACGCCTTCCATCCCGAAGGTCGCGAAGTAGGCGATCAGCGCGAGTGCACCGAAGCCTGTCGACCATTGCCCGTAGCCGTCGCGACCCAGGGTGCGGACGACCAGCGCGGTGACAAGCGCCCCCAACGCCAGGTTGGCGATGCGCACGCCGATCTGCATGACGATGTCGCGTGCGGCGCGCTGCTTGGTGGCTTCGCGAGCTACGGTCGCCATCGGAGCGCTCTCGCCGTCACGGGCATGGCCACAGTATCTCTGCATCGCCACTGCGCCCATCTCGCTTGAGCCCGACGCTCGCTCGAGCGCAGGGCACAGGACAGCGGGCACGGGTCGCTCTCAGCTCCCGCTCAAGCCATCCGCAGAGCATGCCGATGGCGCCTGTACGATCTCGACATCCGGCGGCTCAGTGGCCTGGCCGGCCGCAGACCGCGTGTCGAACGCTCGATTCAGCCCGGCCTCTAGGCCGTCAAAGACAGAGAGGACATCACCCGTGGCCAAGACGACCCTAGTCACCGGCGGCAGCGGCTACATCGGCGCGCTGCTCGTCGAGGAGCTCCGGGAGGCGCAGCACGAGGTCCGCGTGCTGGACTCGCTCCTGCACGGGCAGCAGGACATCGCGATCGAGCAGGAGCGCGCGGGGGTGCGGATCATCCGTGCCGATGTCCGCGATGCCGACGCGCGCAGAGCCGCGCTCGCAGGTGCCGACGCGGTCGTGCATCTCGCCGCCATCGTCGGCGATCCTGCCTGTGGGCGAGACCCCGAGCTCTCCGACGAGGTCAACGTGCGCGCGACCGAGGCGCTCGTGGCGGACGCCGGCGAGGCCGGCGTGCAGCGGCTGGTGTTCGCCTCGACATGCTCGAACTACGGGAGGATGGCCGATCCGACCGTGCCGATCACCGAGGACGGAGAGCTCAGCCCCGTCTCGCTCTACGCCGAGCAGAAGGTCGGCATGGAGCGGCTGATCCTCGGCGGCGGCGGGACAGGGCTCGTGCCGACCTGTCTGCGCTTCGCGACCGTGTACGGCGTCGCCAGGCGCATGCGCTTCGACCTGACGGTCAACGAGTTCACGCGCGAAATGTGGGCCGATCGGGAGCTGGAAGTCTTCGGCGAGCAGTTCTGGCGCCCCTACATCCACGTGCGCGACGCCGCGCGAGCTGTACGGACCGTGCTGGAGGCGCCCGCGGAGAAGGTGGCGCGGAACGTGTTCAACGCGGGCCGCTCCGGCGAGAACTACCGCAAGCTCGATCTCGTGCAGGAGATCAAAGAGCAGGTCGGTCGCGGCACGGTCTCCTACGTCAAGCGCGACGAGGATCCACGGGACTACAAGGTGAGCTTCGACAAGATTCGCGCGGAGCTCGGGTTCGAGACCCTGATGACGGTGCCTGACGGCATCGCCGAGGTGATCGCCGCGCTGGACGCCGGGGCCTTCGGCGACCCGTTCGCCGGTCGCTACAGGAACATCCCCTGAGCTCCTACCCGTGGGGAATCAGCCGGTCGCGCACGGACTCGAACTCCTCCTGGGCCCGCTCGTAGTCGTCGTGGCGCCCGATGTCGAGCCAGT
>JBOGXX010000316.1:0-14215 GCA_050696475.1 Solirubrobacteraceae bacterium
AGGTCGAGCTGATCACAGACGTGTGCCACAGCGCCGCGGAGGCGGCGGGCAGGCTCGGCGGCCTGCGCCGCGCGGTGGCCGCGACGGGAGCAGGCCTGATCGGCTCGGGCACCCACCCCGCGGCCGCAGAGGGCGCGGCCGAGATCACCGACAAGGAACGCTATGAGAGCATCAGGGACCTGCTGGGAGACGCGGTCGCCACGCCCGTGGGCGGGCTGCACATTCACATCGGGATGCCCGATGCGGAAACGGCGATCCGTTCGTTCAACGGCCTGCGACGCCATCTGCCGCTGCTGCAGGCGCTCGCCGCCAACTCGCCCTTTCGTCACGGTCGTGACACGGGACTGGCCTCCGCCCGCGAGGTGACGATTCGCGGCTGGCCGCGCTCGGGGGTTCCGCGCGCAATGCGTGACTACGCGGACTTCCGCGCGATGGAGCAGCTCCTGGCGCGGGCCGCGGACGTGCCCGACTACACGTGGTTCTGGTGGAAGCTACGGCCTCATCCGCGCTTGGGAACGGTAGAGATCCGCGCTCTGGATGTGCAGACCACGCTCGAGGAGACCGCCGGGCTGGTGGCGCTCGCTCATTGCCTGGCTCGCCACGCCGCCGAGGCCGAGCCCGAGCCTGATCCGCCGGCGGAGGTGCTCGAGGAGGGCGTTTTCCGCGCCGCACGCTTCGGAGTCCAGGCCCGGCTGCCCGACGCGGAGGGACGCCTGCGACCTGTGGCAGAGCTGCTGCGGGACACGCTGGACGTTGCGGGCGACCGCGCGGCAGCGCTCGGTTGCGTCGATGACCTCGCCGCGCTCCCGGGGTTGCTGCAACGGGGAGGAGGCGCGGGACGCCAGCGCGCGGCCTATGAGATCTCCGGGATGGACGGCCTGCTGCGGGAGCTCACCGGTCTGACGACGCACGGCGCAGATGAGCCGGCACCCGATGGCGCTGCGCCACCCGCTCGCCATGAGCGAACACTGACAGGCCGCGGATCCACACCACGCCCTCCGGGTTGAACGCGGGGACGCCAGACGGCCCACCGGCGCCGTCGCGGCATAATCTCCGCCTATGAGCTCCTGGACCCTGCCGGCCATAGACACGATGGCCGCGGAGGTTGCAGCCGACCTCGAGGCGCTCGTCGCGATCTCGAGCCCTTCCGGCGACGCCGACGGCGCGGAGGCGTGTCTGGCGCTGAGCGCGCAACGCCTGCCGGCCACTGCGGCGATCGAGCGGGTCGCATGCTCGTCTCCCGGCCACGCGGCCGACCTGCTGGCGCGCATCGCCGGCACGGGCGCCGGCCGGATCCTGCTGCTCGGTCATGTGGACACGGTGGTCGGCCACGCGGAGCATCGTCCGCTGCTGCGAGAAGAGGACATGTGGCGCGGCTCCGGCGCGCTCGACATGAAGGGCGGCGTCGCGGTCTCGCTGGCGCTGGCACGATGGTTGGCGGAGCGGCCAGAGTCCTTCGCGGAGATCGGCGTGCTGCTGGTCGTCGACGAGGAGTGGCGTCGGGAGCCCTTTGCGCATGTCCAGCGCTTCGCCGGCTACGACGCGTGTCTGTGCTTCGAGGCCGGCGAGCGTACGCAAATGGGCGAGGAGGGCGTCGTCGTGCGTCGCAAGGCCGCAGGCACGATCGCGGTGAGAGGCAGTGGCAGGGCGGCCCATGCGGGCTCCAACCCGGATGCCGGCGTCAACGCGCTGCTCGCGCTGGCCGACGCAGCGCGGTTCGCGGCGATGCTGCATGAACCCCGGGGGGCCGAGGCGTTGAGCGTAGTGCCGACGAGACTCAACGTCGGCGAGGCCGTCAACGTGGTGCCCGCCCGAGGCGAGCTGATGATCGACGTGCGCGCAAACAGCGAGGCCTCGTTCGCGCGCGTGATGCGGGCCGTCGCGCAGCCGGGCGGGGCGGCGAGCACGGATGTCGAGCTGATCCGCTCGTGGCCGGCGATGGAAACGCGCGAGAGCACGCGCGAGCTGCTCGCCGCGGCCAGCGCGAGACTCGGACGCGAGATCGTGGGCGTCGGGCGTGGTGGCGCGAGCGACGCCAGTCACTTCGCCGGCACGATCCCCCTGACGGTCGATGGCCTTGGCCCCAGAGGCGGCCACGCGCACTCGCCGGCGGAGTATGTCCGCGCCCCTTCGCTGCATGAGCGCACGGAGGTCGCGATGGCGATCGCCGGCGCGCTGCTCGCCTCCCCGCAGGGTCCGGCGGCTGATCGAGGTTGACAAGCGCGTCATGAGACCCGGCCCAGCAGGGAATATGTAGGAATGGCACGCGCAACGACCAAGCGCCGCACCGAGTCCACGAAGCGCCAGCGCTCTCTGGTTGGCTCGATCGTGGAGCTGGTGGTGATCATCGCTGTCGCGCTCGGCTTGGCCCTGGCGATCGAGGCGTTCGTCATCAAGCCATACCGGATCCCCAGCGGATCGATGGAACCGACGCTCGCGATCGGGCAGCGTGTCCTGGTGAATCGCATCGGCATGGACTTCGGCAAACCCCACGTGGGCGAGATCGCGGTCTTCCACCCCCCTGCCGGCGCCGAACAGCAGCAGTGCGGCCCGACGCCGTACCCGGTGAGGTTCGACGGGGCACCCTGCGCGCAAGCGATCCCCAAGGAGGCGAGCGTGACCTTCATCAAGCGCATCGTCGCGGGACCCGGCGATGAGATCTATGTCAAGGAAGGGCACGTCTACCGTGAGGCTGCAGGGACGACGCACTTCATCCGCGAGCAGGACTCCTACATAAAACCGTGCGGCGCGAGCCCGGAGTGCAACTTCCCCACACCGATCAAGATCCTTGCCGGCCATTGGTTCATGATGGGCGACAATCGCGGGGACTCCGACGACAGCAGGTTCTGGGGGCCCGTGCCGACGAGCTGGATCATCGGCCAGGCGATCGCGACCTACTGGCCACCCGACCGCATCGGCAGCCTCTGAGCGCAGCCTCGCATCGGTCGGGCGGGGGCTCGCCGGAATCTCCAGCTCGCGGCGCGAAGCTTCACCTGAGAGCGGCGGAGCGAGGTTTGGCATAAGCGGACGGGTATAGGACGAGGGGTATAGGTTGTGGTGCGCTGTCGCACCCGCCGGCGTCGAAAGCCAGATGATCACCAAACTGCTCTTCCTCCCTTTCAGCATCGCCGCCGGCCTTCTCGGAGGGTTGGTCAGCCGCAGAGCCTTCGCGCTGGCCTGGGGCGCGATCGACGATCAGCAGCCACCCAGGCCGGAGGAGCGGCGCGCACGCCTGGGCAAGCTCGCGCTCGCGCTGGCCCTGGAGGGCGCGGTATATCGGCTGGCCAAAGGACTGGTCGACCACGCCTCGCGCGGCAGCTTCGCCCAGCTGACGGGTAGATGGCCCGGCGAGAAGCGCAGCGAGGAGCAGGGGCAGGAGCCCGCGTAGGGCGTGGCGCACCGGGGGTATGTTCCCGGCGATGATCTCCACTGCGAGCCCACCCGCGGAGCCGGGGGCGCCGCGCGGACACGTTGCGTTTGGCTCGGCGCTGCGCGACGCTACGAGCTTCGACCGCTCGGCGGTGTCCGTCGCGGGCGGCCTGATCGCAACGATCCCGCTGGTTGCCGTCTTCGGCCTTCCGATCGCTGCGGGAGACCCGGTTGCCGCCGCAACGATGGGTGCGGGAGCGATGCTCGTGGCAATCGCGTGGCGCGTGAGAGGCGGACGCCCGCCCGTGGGCGTGCTGAGCGCCGACGTGCTGTTGATGGGGCTCTCGACATTCGTCGGCTCGGCCACCGGCTCGCTGCCGTGGCTGCATCTCCTCGTCCTCTTTGCCTGGTCGCTGGCCGCCGGCTTGCTCGTGTCGCTGGGCCGCGGGCCGGCGATCGTGAGCACCCAGTCGGTGATCGCGATCGTCGTGTTCGGACGCTTTGCCGAACCGGCGAGCGGCGCCCTGGGCCTGGCTGGTCTCGTGCTCGCGGGCGGCCTCGCGACTGCCGTGTTCGTGGCTGTCGTGCGCTGGCCCTCACCGCTGCGACTGCAGCGTCTGGAAACCGCCCGCGCCTACCGGGCCCTCTCGGAGCTGGCGCTCGCACCCGGCGAGCCGTCCACGATCCCCGCGGCCGAACGCCTCGACGAGGCAAGGGCGACGCTGGCCTCGCCGGCTCTGTTCGGCGACGCGGCCGTGCTGGCGCTGCGCGCGCTGATCGACGAGGCGTCACGCGCTCGGCTGGAGTTGCGCGCGGTCCAGGTGCTGCTGGCCCGGGGCAAGGCGGATGCGGATCTGGGGGCGACGCGCGGGCTGCTCGAGCGCAGTGCGGGCACATTGCAGCTGATCGCGGCAACGGTCGAAGGTGAGGATCATGCCGCGGCCGAGCTCGCCGCAGCCGTCTCGAAGATGGCCGATCGCGACGTGGGCGCCGCCGGCATCGAGCCCGCGCTGAAACGACGCCTGGATGCGCTCGACGGACAGCTGCGCGCCATGGCTCGTCAGGCGCCGGCGGCCGCGCTGCGCGGGGGCATTTTCGAGCGCCGCCCGCGCGTCGCGGCTGCCCGTCCGCGCGAGGTGGTGCGCTCGAGCCTGCGGCAGCTGCGCGCGAACGCGACGCTCGAGTCGCCGGCGGGCAGACACGCCGTGCGCCTGGCCGTCGTGGTCCTGATCAGCGAGATCCTCGCCCGGCACATCCCACTGCAGCGCAGCTACTGGCTGGTCGTCGCCGCCGCGGCGGTCCTGCGGCCCGAGTTCGCCGCCACGTTCAGGCGCGGTGGCGAGCGCATCCTGGGCACTTGCGGGGGTGTCGCGCTGGCGGGCGCGATCGTGGTGGGACTGCATCCGAGCCTGGGCGTGGTCGTGCCGATCGTCGGCGTGCTCGGCCTGAGCGCCTACTCGGTGTTCGCGGCCAGCTTCGCTCTCGGCTTTGCCTTCATCACGACGCTCGTCGTCTTCCTGCTGGACGCGGTCACGCCAGACACGCTCGCGATTGCCGGCGACCGGCTGCTGAACACCCTGATCGGAGGTGCCATCGGTCTGCTGGCATACGCGCTGTGGCCGACGTGGTCGCACAAGTCGGCCCGTCAGGCGCTCGGCGATGTGGTCTCGGCCCAGCGCGCATACCTCGCAAGCGTGCTCGGCGCGATCGCCGAGGGCACGCCAGCTCCTCACTACGAGCCCTCTGCGCAAGCCCGCCGCGCGCGGATCGCCTACATGAGCGCCGGTGAAACGATCGCCCGGGCGCTGGCGGAGCCCGGGCGTCACGGCGACCAGCAGCTGAGCCAGAGCGCGCTCGGTGCCACGCGACGGATCGTCAGCGTCGTGCACGTGCTGCGAACCGAGGTGCAGGAA
Organism: Solirubrobacteraceae bacterium; assembly: GCA_050696475.1. GTDB lineage: Bacteria > Actinomycetota > Thermoleophilia > Solirubrobacterales > Solirubrobacteraceae > Palsa-744. The sequence goes on from JBOGXX010000316.1 coordinate 5,283, forward strand.
CGGCGTGGCGGCGAGCCCCTGCCCGAGCTCGACCTGCTGGCGCAAGAGCTCGACCGGACGCTCGCAACGATCGAAGCACGACTAAGGGGTGGCGTCCTCACCGGAGCCAGCGGTGAGCTCCCCGAGCTGCGAGAGAGCTATCGGCGTCTGGCTCAGGGCGCTGAGCTCGAGCGCGCGGACTTGCTGCTGGCGCAGGAGCTCAACGAGCTCGTGGACGCGGTCGACAGCCTCGCGACGCTCCTGGCAGAGGACTGAGCAGGCCATGTGTGATTATCGCCGCATTGGACGAGCGGGTTCTTCGTGCTTCGCGGACGCGAGATCCCGATCCGGCTCAGGGCAGATCGAAGCGCATCCGTACCTCGACGCCACCGCTCGAGCGCGTGAGGATCGTCAGGGCGTCGCTCAGACGCGCCATCAGTCCGAGCCCCAGCCCCAACCCACGGGTGTCGTTCCGCCGGCCGCGCATTCCCTCGCCGTCGTCGGCGATCACTATCCAGAGCTCGCCGGAGACGGCCGCGGCGAGCACGTGGATCTCGCCAGGTGCACCGTCGTAGGCGTAGGCGACGGCGTTGGTGAGCGCCTCCGAGACCGCGAGACGAATGTCCGCGAGGCGCTGCCCGCCGATCCCGGCCTCAGCGGCCAACGCGGCGACCGCCTGGCGAGCCCACGGCACCGAGCTCGGCGTGGCCGCATAGGACTCGCTCATGTGAGGCGGCGCAGGGGACTCGTCGGCCGGCGCCGGCTCGCCCGCCGTCGAGGCGCCCCCACCGGACGGCGTGGCCAACGAGCTTGGGTCGAACTCGCTCTTGCTCGCGCCCGCCGCCACTAGCTGGCCTCCCACACGGGTCCGGATGGTCTTTGCGCCAAGCTGCCGATTGCGATCACGCCTCTCGTTTAGCCGACCGATCCTCTGCGGGCGTCCGGGCCGCCGGGCGCTCACCACCCTGCACCCGGTGCGCGCGCTCTGAGCCCAGCCGCGAGCGCGGACACTGCGGTGATCGTATCGTCCGGCGAAGTCGAGGCATCGCTCGGCTGCGGCGCGTCGGCGCACGTCGAACCTTCGTCCAACAGCTCCCCGTAACCGAAATGCGCGGCGAAGCGAGCCGATCAGTGAGGGGATGACACCCTCCACCGCCGTACGCTCGCGCCCCCCGGGCACCGTTCCGCTGACGGTTGCCGAGCTGGTGTACGAGCAGCGCGTCGTATCCGTCTACCAGCGACTGGTGGATCTGTGCTCGGATGAGACGGTCGGTTACGAGGCGCTCGCCAGAGGTCCGGTGGGCACCAGGCTCGAGCGCCCAGCGGATCTGTTCAGCGCCGCTCACGCGGAGGGCCTTGACGACGAGGTCGAGCGCGAGTGCGAGCGAGCGGCGCTGCAGGGGGCGCTCGAGGTGGGCTTGGCTCCGGGTCAGTCGCTGTTCGTCAACTTCGAGCCGCGGATGCTCGCACGCGAGCTGCCCCAGCAGACCGCCGAGCTGCTGCGCGCGGCGCTCGAGCGCTTTTCGGTCTTCGTCGAGTTCACCGAGCGCTCGCTCGCCGAACGCCCGGCCGAGATCCTCGCCGCCGCGCAGCGCCTGCGCGCGATCGGCGCCGGGATCGCCCTGGACGACGTCGGCGCCGATCCTCGCTCGTTGGCGTTGATGGCGTTCCTGGCGCCGGAGGTGATCAAGCTCGACCTCGGCCTGCTCCACGGCGCCGCCTCCGTCCAGGTGGCTGAGATCGTGCATGCGGTCGGCACTGAGGCCGAGCGTACCGGCGCGCTCGTGCTGGCGGAGGGCGTCGAGACCGAGGAGCACCGCGCCACTGCGCTCGCGCTGGGCGCCCGTTACGCACAGGGCTGGCTGTTCGGGCACCCCGAAGCACTCGACCGAACGGCCCCGCCGGCGGCCAACCCGATCGCGCGTCCGCGGCGCCAGGCGGTCTCGTTCGCCGACACGCCGTTCGGAGTCCTCACCCGCCGGCGCCCCGCGCAGCGCGGCGACAAGCGCCTGCTGCTGGCGCTGAGCATCCAGATCGAGGCGCAGACCCGCAACCTGGGTCGCTCGGCCGTGCTGCTGAGCGGCTTCCAGGACGAGTCCTTCTTCACCACGCGCGCACGGGCGCGCTACTCAGTGCTCGCACAGGGCGCTGCGCTCGTCGGCGCGCTCGGCTTCGGCCTGTCCGAGCAGCCCGCGCCGGGTGTCCGTGGCGTCGCACTCGACCACGCCGACCCGCTGCGGGGCGAGTGGGACATGGCGGTCATCGGCTCGCACTTCGCGATGGCGTTCGCGGCGCGCGACCTCGGCGACAGCGGCCCGGACATGCGTCGCGGCTTCGACTTCGCCCTCACCTACGACCGCGACTTGGCGATCGACGCCGCCCGCGCGATGATGACGCGTGTGGCGAACGTCTGAGCGGGTCAAGCAGCCTCGGCGCTGATCGCCCGCTCGGTCCCGGCCCGCTCGCTGGCGGCTTTTGCGTGCACTTCGCGCGCGCGAGACGCGCCATCGGAGGGAAGCACCACCAGGGCGACCAGCAGCGCGAGGCCAAAGATACCTGCGGCCCACCAGAATGCGGTTGTGTAGCCGTGAATCGCCGCCGCGTTGCTGAGCGTCGTGGCGGTCACCTGGCCGGTCGCGTAGCTGGCGGCCGCGCTGGCGAAGATCGTGCTCAACAGCGCGGTCCCGACCGAGCCTCCAACCTGCTGGGAGGTGTTGACCATCGCCGAGGCGATGCCCGCGTCGTGACGCCGCACGCCGAGCGTGGCGGTGGAGAAGGCGGGGGCGAAGATGCAGCCCATGCCGAGGCCGATCAGCAGCAGGCCGGGCAGGACCTCGCTCGCATAGCTCCCGCCTGGGGTCAGGCGCGTGAACACGATCATCGCAACGATCCCGAGCGTCGAGCCCACCACCACCAGCGGCTTCGCGCCGGTGCGGTGAAGCACCCTCGTCTGCACGGTCGTGGCGGTGAGGACGATCGCACCGGTCATCGGCAGGAACGCGAGGCCGGTCTTCAGCGGCGAGAATCCGAGGCTCTGCTGCAGGTAGTAGGTGAGGAACAGGAACACGCCGAACACGCCGGAGCCCGCGAGCGCGATCGAGGCATAGGCCCCGCCGCGCGCTCGGTCCCAGACGATGTGCAGCGGCAGCAGCGGGTGCTCTACACGCAGCTCGATCGCGACGAAGGCGGCAAGCATCGCGGCGCTGAGGGCGAGCGCGACGAGCGTGATGGGGTCAGACCACGAGCTCGTCTCCGCGTTGGAGAACCCGTAGACGACGGCGAACAGGCCAGCGGACGCTGCCAGCGCGCCGGGCAGGTCGATGCGCGGGCGGTTGGGGTTGCCCTCGTTGCGCAGCAGCCGCAGCGCGACGAACGCGGTGGGCACGGCGATCGCGAGGTTTACGTACAGGCACCAGCGCCAGGAGAGGGTCTGGGTGAGCAGTCCGCCGAGCAACAGCCCGACGGACGCGCCGCCGCCGGCGATCGCGCTGAAGATCCCGAATGCCTTGGCGCGGTCGGGCGAGCCCTGGAAGGTGACGGTCAGGAGCGACAGCGCTGAGGGCGCGAGCAGGGCGCCGAATGCGCCTTGCAGCGCCCGCGCGGCGACAAGCATGCCGAACGACTGCGCGAAACCGCCGACCGCGGAGGCGCCGGCGAAGCCGACCAGCCCCCCGATGAAAGTCCACTTGCGCCCGAACAGGTCGCCGAGCTTCCCACCCAGAAGCAGCAGGCTGCCGAAGGTGAGCGCGTAGGCTGTGATTATCCACTGGCGAGAGTCGGTGGAGAAGTGCAGCGCCGTCTGTGCGGAGGGCAGCGCGATGTTCACGATCGTCGCGTCGAGCACGACCATCAGCTGGGCGACGCCCAACAGCGCCAGCACCGACCAGCGGCTGGGCTCCTTGGTGTGTATTTGCGTGACGGTGCTGATGCTCATCGCGGCTCCTTCGCAGATTCGGTGTAGAACCCACCATAGCAAATATAATCCCTTATCAAAGTACTATCCATTGTAGAAGTATGATCGCTGGATTATGGTAAGATGTGTGCGATGAGTGGACAGACGCAGAAGTGCCCCCCCAGTTCGATGGTGCTGTTGATGCGACTCGGCAAGCAGGTGTTCCGGCGCAGCGACGAGGGGCTCCTGGGAATGCACATGCGCCTGCTCATGGCGCTGAGCTACGTCCGCGACCACAATGGCGCGCCGCAGCAGGAGCTGGTCGACGCGCTGTGCATCGATGCCAACAACGTCGTGCTGCTGCTCAACGAGCTCGAGGACCTCGGGCACGTGACCCGCCAGCGCGATCCGCAGGACCGCAGGCGCCATCGCGTCGAGGTCACAGACGCAGGACTTGCGGCGCTGGAGCGAGCCGAGCGTGCGCAGGAAGGGATCGAGGACGACGTGCTGGGAGCCCTCGACGCGGAGGAACGCGACACGCTGTGGAAGCTCTTGACGCGCGCGCTGCAGGGCGCCGAGCCCTCGAGCGAGAGTGCCCGCGAGACGCGCCTGGCATCCGCGCAGTCTTCCTAGGCGCGAGCGCCGGTAGGGCGCTCGTTTGCGCGCCCTCGCCGTGGGCCAGCCAACCGATCCGATGATCAAACGCCACGGAGCGAGCCCTCCATGACATTGCGGCCCTCTCCCTGATCTCCGACTGCGCTGCGATGGGTCACCGCAGCTCAACCCTCTGAGCTTGTGAGGCTAGCGTCGCATCTGTGGCCCAGTGGCGCCGCCGGCGAACGGTGAACCCAGGCCGGCGGGATCGAGCGAGGGCTCAGCCGTCCGAGCTGACGCGCTCGATCAGCTCGGCCAGCACGGCCCCGGCGTCGGCGTTGGCCACCTGGCAGGTGCCGGCCGCCTCGTGCCCGCCGCCGCCATAGGAGAGCATCAGCGCCCCGACGTCCGTATTACTGGAGCGGTCGATGATCGACTTGCCCATGGCAAAGACGGTGTTCTGCTGCCTCAGCCCCCACAGCACGTGGATGGAGATGGTGCACTTGGGGTGCAGCGCATAGATCATGAAGCGGTTCGTCGGGTGGATCACCTCCTGCTCGCGCAGATCGAGAACGACGAGATCGCCGTGCACGGTCGAGCTCTGCAGGAGCTGGGCCCGCGCCGCGACCGCGTGCTCGCGGTAAAGCGCGACCCGCTCGGCCACGTCCGGCATCTCCAGCACTTGCTCCACGGTGCGCTCCACGCAGGCGTCCACCAGCTCCATCATCAGCTGATAGTTGGAGATGCGGAAATCGCGGAAGCGCCCGAGGCCTGTGCGCGGGTCCATCAGGAAGCTCAACAGGATCCAGCCGGTGGGCGCCTGGATCTCATCGAGCGAGAACAGCGCGCTATCTGCCTTGTCGACCGCGTCCATCAGTGACTCGCTGACGCGCTCGAAGCGCTCTGCGCCGCCGAAGTGGTCGTACACGACACGGGCAGCGGACCTCGCGCCGGGGATGATGATGTGGTTGCCCGCCACCCCGTCGAGCCGCAGCGTCTCGCTCTCGTGGTGGTCGAAGGCCAGTCGCACACCGGGCACGTAGGGAAGATTGGTCGTGATGTCGCGGTCGGTGATCTCGACGAGACCGTCCTGCATGTCCTTGGGGTGGACGAACTTGATGTCGTCGAGGACTCCCAGCTCCTTCAACAGGGCGGCGCAGACCAACCCGTCGAAATCGCTGCGCGTCACAAGACGGCACTTCTCGGCGTTGTGGGTTGCTGCCATCGCTGCTCGCTCCCTTGCGTAGCTGTTCAGGGGACACGTCGGCATTTCGCGAGCGATCCTCAAGCGCCGGCCGACGGATGGCGAGGCGTGCCGGGATCGATGCGTTGACGGACGCTGCTGTAGAGCCATAGCCGCCGGGACTCGTCGGCAGCGACCCGCGAGTCGTCTCTGCGTGGCTCCGTTTGCTTACGATGTCGCGATGAAGATCTACGCGCTCAGCACGGGGACGGTGAGCGTCAAGCACAGCTTCCTGTTCCCCGGCAAGGGGATGCGCCGCCAGCTGGACCTCTTCCTGCCGGGCCCCTGGTCGGCACCGCTGCCGATTCACTTCTGGGCGATCGAGCACGAAGGCGTCGTGCGCCTGATCGACACGGGCGAGAGCGCTGCGGCGCGCAACAACCCCTTCGCCCGTTTCGAGGTGTCGCGCGAGCAGGAGCTTCCGGGCGCGATGGCCGGGGCGGGACTGGCGCTCGAGGACGTCTCGGAGGTCGTGCTCACACACGCCCACGGCGATCACATCGACGGCACCGTCCACTTTCGCGGCCGTGTGCTGATCAACGAGACGGAGCTGCGCTACCTCTCCTCGCCCTTCGCCAGCGCGATGCGCCGCGTGCTGCGCCAACCGCTGCCGCCCGGCTTCGCCCCGGAGGCGTTCACGCTCGACGACGGGCCGTTCGGCGCCTTCAGCCGCAGCCACAAGCTCAGCGGCGACGGACGCATCGTCGCTGTGGACACGCCGGGACACACACCCGGTCACATATCGGTCATCTGCGTCGATGACTCGGGTCGTCACGTGATGATCGCGGGCGACGCCACCGACACACTCGAGCAGCTGCGCTCGCTGCGCGCGGACGCGGTGGCGCCGGACCCGAAGGTTCATGTCGCGACGCTCGAACGCATCAGGGCGCACTGCGCGGCCCACCCGACGGCCTATCTCCCGTCGCACGACCCCGAGTCGGCATCGCGGTTGGCGCACGCGTCCGTGCTGAGCGAGACGGCGCGCGAGAAGTAGTCTCCTGGCTGGCCCAAGCGGCGAGGGACCGGCCTAGGCAGGGACGCGCGCGAGTCGTTGATGCACGAACTGCACGACCATCGCGCCCTCGCCAACGGCCGTGGCGCAGCGCTTGACCGACCCGGCGCGCACGTCGCCGACGGCGAAGATCCCGGATACGCTGGTCTCCAGGAGGCTCCCAGCGCCGGCGTCGGCGCCGGTGAGCACGAACCCGTGCTCGTCGCGCACGAGCAGCTCGCCCAGCCAGTCGGTGCAGGGAGACGCCCCGAGGAACAGGAACAGGAAGGACAGCGAGAGCCGTTCGCGGTCGGTCAGGGTGACCGCCTCGAGCAGGCCTCCCTCGCCGTGCAGCTGCGCTACTTCGCTGCGGTCGCGGACGGCCACGCCGTAGCGTTCAAGCTCGAGCACGAGGTACTCGGACATCGTCTCGCGCAGATCTTCGCGACGATGTAGCAACGTCACGAGCGCGCCGCCGCGGGCGAGCCAGACGGCCGCCTGCGCGGCTGAGTTGCCGCCTCCGACGACACCTACCCTGCTGCCGGCGCAGAGCTGCCCCTCGGGCGGCCCCGCTGCGTAGAAAACACTGATGCCCTCGTAGTCGGGCAGCCCCTGCACGGGCAGTCGACGATATTCGGCGCCGGTGGCGAGCACCACGGCGCGTGCGGTGACCTCGTGTTCCTCCTCCAAGATCAGCGTGTGGCGCCCTGCGCCCGGCTCGAGTGCAACAGCGCGGTAGGGAGTGGCTGTGCGCGCGTTGAACTTGCGCGCCTGCGTGACGGCGCGGGTGGTGAGCTCCGAGCCGCTGATCCCGGCGGGGAAGCCCAGGTAGTTCTCGATCCGTCTCGAGGTCCCCGCCTGCCCACCGAGCGCGGTGCTCTCCACGACGAGCGTGCTCAGTCCCTCTGATGCGCCGTAGACGGCTGCGCCAAGCCCGGCAGGTCCGACGCCGACGATCACGAGGTCAACCTCCTCGCGGCGCTCGAGCTCCAAACCGACGCCCAGCGCGCGCGAGACCTGCCCGCTGGAAGGGTTGCGCAGCTCCACGCCGCCGGGAAGACGCACGAGCGGCAGCTCGTCGGCGTCGAACCCGTCGATCAGCGCCCTCGCCTCGTTCTCCTCGGAGCGATCGGTGTCGCGCCAGGTGTACGGCATGCGGCTCGCACGCGCGAACTCGACGATCCGTCGCGTCGCCTCGGAGGAGCGCGGACCGATCACCTCAGAGCCGATGCCCTGCTGACGCTGGAGCAGCTCGCGCCGAGCCATGAAGCTGGAGAGCAGCAGGTCGCCGAGCGGCCCGTCCTCGAACAGCAGCGGACGCAGGTCCTCGCGCTCGACCGCTATGTAGCGCGTCGGCCGCGTGATGATCGCGGTGAGGTAGGCGGTCTGGCCGGTGAGCAGGTTCATCTCGCCGAGAAAGCCAGACGCCCTGTGGCGGACGATCTCGCGCCCGCCGGCGTCCTGCACCGCGGCCTCGCCCTCGACGATCGCGATGAACGGAAAGCGACGATCGCCGACCTTGAACAGAACCTCTCCCACGTGCGCGCTGCGTTCCTGGCCGCGCTGGCGCAGCGTCGCCATCTGGGAGTCCGACAGGATCGAGCTACTCGTGACCACGCCGCCAGAGCGTACTGCGCGCACGTGCAGGCGCGCCGACGGCGCGCCTGCTCAGCGCGCTGTGCGCTCGAGCACCGGCGCGAGCGTGCGCCACTGCTCGGCGGGCACCTCGAACGCATCGGCGCCGAGCGCCTGGATCATCACGTGGTCGGCACCGGCGTCCAGGTGCGCGCACACCCGCTCGGCGATCGCGTCCGCCGAGCCCCAGGCCACCATCGCCTCCTTGAGGCGCTCCGAGCCGCCACGCGCGAAGTCCCCCTCGCCGAACCCCTGCTCTTCCCACGAGACCCGATAGTTCGGCAGGCCGGTATAGATCTCCAGGTGCCAGTGCGCCCGCCTCAGGAACTCGTCGCGCTCGTCAGTCAGAGCGACGGCCTGCTCGACGCAGAGGATCGGATCGGGGCCGAGGATCTCGCGCGCTCGGCTGGTGTGCTTGGGGGTCACCAGGTATGGGTGAGCGCCGTCGGCGAGCGTTCCCGAGAGCTCGAGCATCTTCTCTCGCAGCGCCGCCAGGACCCGTGGCGGCGCGATCTGCGCACCTGCGGCGAAGCACGGGGCCGCGTCCAGCGCCTGCAGATAGTCGCGCATCGCACTCAGCGGCTTGCCGTAGCGGTGAC